>NZ_QULA01000024.1:0-52153 GCF_003481595.1 Blautia sp. OM07-19 | reverse complement strand
GTTTTAAAAGAAAAATGGTGCTGGGCATAACACCCAACACCAAGTTTGTCTACAGTCTGAGACACAGCATTAAGCTGTGTCTTATTTTTTTGCCCTGTGGTATAATGAGTCTATCTTAAATAATGAGCAAGGGAGCGTAAATTATGAACAGTATTTTTCACAGGATCAGTGTAAGAAAATATGAAGACAGACCAGTAGAAAAGGAAAAGATCATGGAGATTCTGAGAGCGGGAATGCAGGCACCGAGTGCTTGTAATCAGCAGCCATGGGAATTTTATGTGGTTACGGATAAAGAAAAGATCCAGAAACTGTCTAAAGTAACACCATATACCGGCTGTGCAGCAGGAGCGCCTGTAGTTATCGTCCCTGTGTATCATACAGAAGGGCTTATAGCACCATCTTTTGTACAGATCGACATGGCGATCGCGCAGCAGAATATCTGGCTGGAAACAGATGCCCAGGGGCTTGGAGGCGTATGGTTTGGCATTGCACCGGTGGAAGACCGCATGGAAGAAGTACACAGACTGCTGGATCTTCCAGAAAATGTAAAAGTATTTTCCATGTTTGCACTGGGCTATCCGGCAGAAACAAGACCTCAGCAGAATCGATTTGCGCCGGAAAGAATACACTTCATCGAACAATAAAAAATAGCACGGATAAAAGAGAAGGAGGAAATTCATGCAGGATATTTTAGTTGTAGTAGACATGCAGAATGATTTTATCGATGGCGCTCTTGGAACAAAAGAGGCTGTCACAATCGTTCCCAAAGTAGAAGAGAAGATTCGAAATTTCAAAGGAACAGTTCTTTTTACACGAGATACCCATGAAACATGGTACCTGGATACCCAGGAAGGAAAGAAGCTTCCGATACCACACTGCATCCGGGATACAGAAGGCTGGCAGATCAGAAGAGAATTGGACGATTTGCGAAAAACAGAACCGATTGATAAGGAAACCTTTGGCTCTACAGATCTGGCAGCTGATCTGGTGGCAATGAACATTGATGATGAGATAGGAAGTATTACATTTGTTGGTCTCTGCACAGATATCTGCGTGATCTCCAATGCACTTCTGGCGAAAGCAGCTCTTCCGGAAGTGCCGATCACAGTAGATGCTTCATGCTGTGCAGGAGTGACCCCGGAAAGCCACGAGAATGCACTGAAGGCTATGGAAATATGCCAGATAGATATTGTCAGATAAAACTACCAGATTAGAATTATGAGTTTTCATAACAGATAGAAAGAGAACAACCAACATGAACGACAAAATAGTAATATGTATACAAAAAGGCGGGCAGAGGGATCAGGCGGAGTCTTTTGCTCGGCGGACGGGGAGTGTGATCGCGGATAAGCCGGGGAAGGAACTGACAGTACTGTTTGATTCGAAGGGTGTTTCCCTGACAGGATATGGACTGACTTATCAGGGGGATTTTGAGAATATGCTCCACCGCGTCACGAATGGACGGCTTCAGCACGAAATGCTGGTCCGCGCCGCCAAATCGGAGAAAGAAGGGCGCAGGGCTATCGATGCAACTGCCGGTATGGGAGAGGATGCTTTTCTTCTGGCAGCGCAGGGATATGAAGTGACTTTGTATGAGCAGAATCCTGTAGTTGCCATACTTCTGAAGGACGCACTGCGTCGTGCGAAGAAACATCCAGTGTTAAAGGATATCGCCGCCCGGATGAAACTTGTCGAGGGCGACAGCGTAGAATGCATGTCCAAACTGTTGGACCCGGTAGACGTGATCTATCTCGATCCCATGTTCCCGGCAAGACAGAAATCCAGCCTTATCAACAAGAAACTCCAGCTTATCCAGAAACTGGAACCGCCGTGCTCCGAAGAAACAGACCTCTTCGATGCCGCAATCAAAGCCGCCCCGGACAAGATCATCGTCAAACGCCCTCTGAAGAGTGAATTCCTCGCCGGAAGGAAACCTTCCTATACCCTCAACGGCAAAGCCATCCGCTACGACTGCTATACCCTGTAAACGGTGACGTAAAGCTACAAAAATTATTACCAAACTTCCAATAACCAGTAGCTTTTATCAGACAAAACCGCTATACTGGATTTATAAAAAAAACAGGGAGGTTTTTGCTATGCAGGAAGTATTTGTTGAATCTTTTGACGCAACAAAATTATTCTTCAACAGGGAACTGGTCGAGGATGCCAGAGCTGCGATCGTCATTGTTCACGGTCTTTGCGAGCACCAGGGACGTTATGATTACTTTGCGGAGAAACTTCATCAGGCAGGGATCAGCACGTATCGCTTCGACCACAGAGGCCATGGCAGATCCGAGGGCGAGAGAACCTATTACAGCGATTTTAACGAAATCCTCGACGACACCAATGTATTCGTAGACCTTGCCATCAAAGAAAATCCGGATATCCCGGTATTTCTCCTCGGTCACAGCATGGGCGGCTACACCGTTTCTCTCTACGGAGCCAAATATCCGGACAAAAAACTCCGCGGTATCATCACCAGCGGTGCACTGGTTAAGGACAACGGCAAACTGATCACATCCGTAGACCGAAATCTGGATCCACATACGAAACTGCCGAATGAACTGGGCTCAGGGGTGTGCTCAGTCAGGGAAGTCGTAGACTGGTACGGCAAAGATCCATACAACACCAGCACTTTTACAACAGGACTCTGCTACAGCATCTGCGACGGTCTGGACTGGTTTGCTGACAAGATGAAAGACTTTGCATATCCGGTTCTTATGATGCACGGCGAAAAAGACGGCCTGGTAAGTGTTCAGGATACCATGGATTTCTTCGCAACAGCAGCATCCAAAGACCGCCAGATGAAGATCTACGGAGGACTTTTCCACGAGATCCTCAACGAATACTGCCGTGACGAAGTCATTGCAGATGTAATCGCATGGATGGATCACAGGATCTGAACAGATAAAAGAGAATTCTCGTTACAGAGAGAACAGTAATGAATTCTCTTCCTGAACATAAAGTAATTTTACAGCTTTGTGTATCATATAATGAAGGTATCATATTAAGAGGAGGGTACGCATGAAAAAGACCTTAAAAAGAATATTGGTATGTCTGATGTGCATAGTGATGTTCCAGACTGCGTTTATACCGACAAAAATTCAGGCAGCAGCAGTGAAACTGAACAAGACATCAGTTACCCTTGCTACAGGAAAGAACTACACATTAAAGTTACAGGGAACAAAGCAGAAACCAACATGGAAGAGCAGCAACACTCGCATTGCATCTGTGTCTTCAGGTGGAAAAGTTACCGCACGGAGGACAGGAGAGGCAACGATCACAGCGAAAGTTGGAAAGAAAAATTATAAATGCAACGTAACAGTCACTCCAGATTACAATCAGATCTATTACAAATATCTGGCATCTCATCATAAAGATATCAGATGGTATTATATTCTGAATGTGGATAAGACAGGTGCACCGGAGATGATTACCACTTCTTCAGGAGGTGGAACAACAAGCTACAATGTTTATACAATTTCCGGCAGCAAGGTAGTTCTGGCTGGAAGCTATGGTGCGAAAGGAATCAGTATGTCTCCACCTACAATTTCCTACGTATCCAAATATAAATGTCTGTATGCAGATGGCTGGACAAACTTCATAGGTGGAACATGGGCAAATATGTATGGAATGTCCGCTAAGAAGCTGGTATTAAAATATCATGCAAGAGAAGCGCACAGCAGAGGAGATTCCTATTACTATGGCAGGACAGACAGCAGTGCAAAGAGAGTATCCAAAGCTGCATATATAAGATACTATAATACGTATTTTAAAAACCACAAAACCTATAAAATGAAGGCAAATAATAAGTAACCACAAAACAAAATACAAATTTCATTTATACTTCAGGTATTCCGATCTGCCAAAGCAGAAGAATACCTGAAGTATTTTTTGTAAAAATTTAAATTTTTTGTAAATGATTTCACATCCTGTTTCATAAACCATTTCACTTAAGCAACTGCTAAAAATCGACAATTCCAATAAGAGAGAGTTATACTTATTCTTAGGATTTCCTGTGTAGATAAATCTACATTTGTACTGATGAATGCACGTAGTGCTTTGGGATTGCCAAATGCTTTTTCAGGATAACTTAAAAGAACTACCGCATTTTCTATGCCGTTGAGGTTTCCCTTATATCGGTACACATAATATTTTCGTTTATTGACTGTCACAAGGTCAAATCCATTATGTGTGGTGGACAATTCGGCAGCCAGTTCACTGAGTTTCTTTTTCATTTCTGATGGATACAGCAGACGGTTTGTTTTCAAAGCACCAATGGTATGGAACCCTTTTTGTGCAAAGGTATTGATTATTTTTTCAGAAACATACCAGCAGTCACAAAGGAAATAAGACATTACTGGTGGAACAGGCAGTTCCTTTGCGATGTTTTGGACAATGTCAATTTTAGAAATTGATTTATTGTACATTACAAAAGCATAATTCAGGACAATGCCATTGCAGGAAAGCATGACAGCAACTGCCTGATGTCCATAATCCTGTTTTTTCTTTAAATGGGACTGGTGAAAGTACGCATCTTCAATTGGATGTAATGCCCGTGACAAAGGCTTAGTCTTTGAAGCTATCGTATCATCCACAATGCAGAAAACAGGATTTCCGGTACGTGCAGCTTCTGAATAAATAATCTCAATGACAGGCTGTTTTAATGCATCTGAAAGTAATGAATCATCCCATTTCCCGGAATTAAGGAAATGAGCAATCGTAGTTCTGTGGCAGAAGCTGTTTTTAGCAAAATCCGTGGTTTTTCCATGGTATCCTGAGATAAAAATGCTGATCAGGATACTCATAAGATGATTTATGACCCGGTTCGAATAGAATTTGCATAAATTTAATTTCTTAAACTGGTTGTATATGAATGACGAATGATGTATAGTATTTGCGAGAGGCACCTTCTTTCTTGTGAATGTTGCAAATGTTTGTTTCGTCACTTTCATTATACAACATAATTAGATTTAAGGTGTCTTTCTTTTATGCAAAATCACGAACTTGCTCATTTATAGAATATAGAAAAAATAAAAACAGTCTGATGATACAGGCTGTTTTTTTACGAAATAAATAGATAAGAGAGGTGTCTGCGATGTTTTCAAAGACCAGGAACAGAATGACAGAGGAACATTATGAGAAGGAGATCGGGCGACTTCGGACAGCGCTTGAGGAGGCTGATGCAGTTGTGATCGGTGCCGGTGCGGGACTATCGACATCGGCAGGATTTACGTATGCAGGAGAAAGATTCCGGGCACATTTCTCAGATTTTGCGGCGAAATATGATTTCTCGGATATGTATTCCGGCGGTTTTTATCCGTATGAGACGCTGGAAGAATACTGGGCGTACTGGAGCCGTTATATCTATATCAACCGTTACATGGATGCACCGAAACCGGTGTATGAGAAGCTGCTGGAACTGGTGCGGGACAAGGACTATTTTGTGCTGACAACGAATGTAGATCACTGTTTCCAGAAGGCAGGATTTGATAAGAAACGACTGTTTTATACACAGGGGGACTATGGACTTTTTCAGTGCAGCGAGCCGTGCTGTCAGGAAACTTATGATAATGAAGAGCTCGTCTGTGAGATGGTACAGCAGCAGAAAGATATGAGGGTTCCAACAGAACTCGTCCCACACTGCCCGTACTGTGGAAAGCCGATGACGATGAATCTTCGGGCTGACAATACCTTTGTGCAGGACGAAGGCTGGCATCAGGCAGCAGAGCGGTACTCCAATTTCCTTCGTACACGCGACGGATTAAAGACACTTTATCTGGAATTAGGGGTCGGGTATAACACACCAGGGATCATCAAGTATAGTTTCTGGCAGATGACGCTTAAGAACCATCAGAACACCTACGCCTGCCTGAACTACGGCCAGGCCGAATGCCCAAACGAGATCCGAAGCCAGGCGATCTGCATCAATTCTGATATAGGAGAAGTGCTGGAGAGGATTTAAAAATAACTGAAAAGAGGAAAAAACCATCATGAAAAATTATAAATTACTGACACCTGGACCACTGACAACTACCGATACGGTAAAGAAATGCTGTTTGACCACTGCACCTGGGATGATGATTACAAAGTATCACTCAGGAGATCAGAAAAAAACTGCTGGAACTTGCATATGTATCTGAGGATGAATACACTGCCATTCTGATGCAGGGAAGTGGTACTTTTGGTGTGGAATCTGTACTTACCAGCGTGATCGGAGCAGACGAGAAACTCCTGATCTGTGCAAAGGGAGCATACGGAGAACGTATGGAGGATATCGTAAAACATGCCGGGATCGACTATACGATCTACCATGAAAAATACGACAGAGTGCCGGATGCAGGCAAGGTAAATGAGATCCTGAAGAACGATCCTGCCATCACACATGTATCCATGGTCCACAGTGAGACAACCTCTGGAATCCTGAATGATATTGAGTCTGTCGCAAAAGTAGTCAAAGAAAATGGACGTACTATGATCGTAGATGCAATGAGCAGTTTCGGTGGTGTGGATATCCCGGTCGGAGAATGGGGAATCGACTTTATCATCAGCAGTGCAAACAAATGCATCCAGGGCGTACCGGGATTTTCCTTCATCATTGCAAACAAACAGAAACTGATCGAATCCAAAGGCAAAGCAAGAAGCCTTTCTCTTGACCTCTATGACCAGTGGGAGACTATGAACAAGGATGGCAAATGGAGATTTACTTCTCCGACACATGTAGTTCTTGCATTTTATCAGGCATTAAAGGAGATGGAAGCAGAGGGAGGAATCCCTGCAAGACATCAGAGATATGTGGAAAATAACCGTCTTCTGATCGAGAAAATGAAGGAACTTGGCATCCGTCCATACATCGACGAGGAGCATCAGGGACCGATCATCACAACCTTCTTTTATCCGGAAAATGCAAGCTTTTCCTTTGCAGATATGTATCAGTATATCAAAGAACGCGGCTATGCGATCTACTCTGGAAAAGTAACAGAGGCAGACACTTTCCGGATCGGAAACATCGGAGAAATCTACAAAGAAGACATCCTGAAAGTTTCAGAACTTATCAAAGAGTTTCTGGAACAGAACAGATAAAAATAAGTGAGGAAAAGCAAAATGAGTACATATAAAGCAGTAATTTTTGACTGGGCAGGCACAACTGTAGACTATGGATGCTTTGCACCGGTGCAGGCATTTGTAGAAGTGTTCTGTCATTTCGGAATCGAGCCGACCATGGAAGAAGTAAGAAAACCGATGGGAATGCTGAAGCGTGACCATATCCGCACCATGCTCCAGATGAAGAGGATTTTCGGTCTTTGGAAAGAAAAATACGGAGCTGACTGGACAGAAGATGACGTAGAAAAACTTTACTCTCTGTTTGAGGAGAAACTTCTGGGAATCCTCGATCAGTTTGCAGAAGTAAAGCCATATGTTCTGGAAACGATAGAGGAACTGAGAAAGAAAGATATCAAGATCGGTTCCACAACCGGTTATACCGACAAGATGATGGCGATCGTGACCGCCAAAGCAAAGGAAAACGGATACGAGCCGGATGCATGGTTCAGCCCGGATTCCACAGGAAATGTGGGACGTCCGTACTCATATATGATCTTCAAAAATATGGAAGCATTAAAGATCCAGTCCGTGAAAGAAAAATTCATCGATGCAGGCGCGGATGAAGTGATCCTGAATATGAAGGAACTGACGAAATTATTGTGAGATTTTCCTATCCTATAAAACATCTTCCGGGATATTGTCAGCGGAACTCCATTCCGGAAGCAGTTTCTGTCAGTACATGGTGGCGAATGGAATGTTTGGCCTGACAGAAATGAAAGATCAGCTGAAATGCAAAACGGCTGTTTCCATGGTTATGGCAGGAGTGGGAGTCATAGAATTGATGATCATAAATCTATTTTTATAATAATGCCTTCATACTTATTTTCGAATATTCATTCACATAAAGGGGTTGTTGCTGCAAAGATGAGAGATCATTTTTGCGGCAGCAGCCCCGATTTCAAGAGTTTTATTGGCTTGATATGAACTTACTATAATTTGAACCAACCAGTTTAGAGTAATTTTATTGACTTGTTATGTATTTGCTATAGTTTAAGCCAATTAATTCCGAGATTTTGGTGGACTTTATTTGTACTTATCTGTTTGCTAGTCATTTATAGCCTGAAATTTGGATGGTCTAATTTGCCATTACTTTTTCCAAGGTCATTAAAGGATAGCAAAATAAAGCAAAACCGCCGCCAGGCAGATGTTCCTATCTGTTTCTGGCAGCGGTTTTATTTATGGATTGAATGGTTTAGCAGATCACAATGATCTGAATTGGAGGTTTTTTACTGGATCGGCTCGAAATCTACAGCGCCGTGTTTGCACAGCGGGCAGATGATGTCTTCCGGGAGTTCGTCGCCTTCGTAGATGTAGCCGCAGACTTTGCAGACAAAGCCTTTCTTTCCTTCGGTCTGCGGTTTTGGTTTGACGTTGTTCTGGTAGTAGGTGTAGGTCATAGTCTCCTGGTCGCTCATGACACGGGCTTCGGTGACACTGCAGATGAACATGCCATGGGTTCCGAGGTCAACATATTGCTCTACCTTGAGGGACATGAATGCGTTGATGTATTTGTCCAGGAATACAAGTCCGTTGCCGGAACGGTTGACTTTCTGGCCTGCGAATTTGTCAGCAGTTCTGCCGGACTGGAAACCGAATCTTTCAAAAACAGAGAACGGTGCTTCGACGGACAGACAGTTTACATTCAGGACACCAGTCTGCTGGATCACATGGTGAGAGTAGTTGGCTTTGTTGATGTTGACTGCTACACGGTACGGGTTATCGGTCAGCTGGGTAACAGTGTTTACGATCAGTCCGTTGTCACGTTTTCCATCGTTGGAAGTCACAACATAGAGACCGTATCCGATACGGAAAAGTGCAGACATATCATTTTTGTTTGCGAGAGTATCGTTCTTGGCGATATATTCTTTGCAGAGTTCATCGGTCATTGCCTCGATCTCTTTTCTGTTTTCTTCTTTTACAGCGGACCAGATGTGGACGTTGTTCTTTAACCAGTCGATCTTTTTGCACGGAGCCATCATTTCTTTCATGACTTTGGCTGCCAGAGGAGCCCAGGAGCCGTTTTCGATGATTCCTACCGTGCGGTTCTGGAAATTATGCTCTACCAGTCTGGTGATAAAGTCATTCATGAACGGATAGATGCTCGCATTGTAAGTGGTGGTTGCAAGGACCAGTTTGGAATAACGGAAAGCGTCGCTGAGAGCCTGGGACATATCGTCTCTTGCAAGGTCATAGACGAGAACCCGCGGACATCCTTTGGATTTGAGTTTTTCTGCAAGGAGATATACAGCGTCTCTGGTGTGACCATATACGGAAGTATAGGCGATCACGATTCCGTCTGTCTCCGGTGTGTAGGAGGACCAGGTGTCATAGAGTCCGATATAATGGCCAAGATCTTCAGTGAGTACAGGACCATGAAGCGGACAGATCTTCTGGATATCAAGTGTTGCGGCAACTTTGAGAAGCGCCTGAACCTGTTTTCCGTATTTTCCTACGATACCGATGAAGTAACGTCTTGCTTCGTCATCCCATGGCTCCTCTACATCGAGCGCACCGAATTTGCCGAAACCGTCTGCGGAAAACAGAACTTTTTCTGTGCTGTCATAAGTCACCATAACTTCCGGCCAGTGTACCATCGGAGCAAAGACAAAAGTAAGCTGATGGAATCCAAGAGAAAGTGTACCGCCGTTTTCTACTTCGATCTTGCGTCCCTCGAGGTCGAGATCAAAGAAGTTCTGGATCATGTTGAATGCTTTTTTGTTGGAAACAACTGTGGTGTCCGGATAAACTTTGAGGAAGTTTGCCACGTTTGCTGCATGGTCCGGTTCCATATGCTGAACGATCAGGTAATCCGGTCTGCGTCCGTCGAGGATCTGCTGGATATTGTCGAGCCATTCATGTGTGAAGTTGGCATCTACGGTATCCATAACCGCGATCTTGTCATCCAGGATCACGTAAGAGTTGTAGGACATTCCGTTCGGAACCTTATACTGTCCTTCAAAAAGGTCAACCTGATGGTCATTTACACCTGCGTATCTGATAGTATCTGTGATCTTCATATTTCGTACCCTCCAATTTGTTATGAGTTTTATGTAAAACGTTTTTTGTATCCTTGACTTTGTTAAAAGTATAACAGAATACAGAAGAGAATTCTGTTGCAAAAGTCACAAAAATGCTCTTAATTGAGAAAAATTATGTTATAATAATGGAAAAACAATGGAAAGAGATGAGGGGAAAAATGGAGCACATCACACTTTTTACAGATATTCTGCCCGAAGAACAGGAAAGAATGCGTGTCTGTTTTCATGCAAGGGAAATGACGTTCCGAAACGGAGAAACCATCATGGAATATTCAAACTCCATGAAAAAGATCGGTCTGATCCTCTATGGCAGGGCGATACTTTACTGCTGTGACACCGAGGGAAATGAGTACATGATCGATGAACTCAATAAAGATGCCGTTTTTGGTGAGCCGTTTCTGCTTCCGACGGATTCACAGCATTATTATGTCCGTGCGGCGCAGGAGACCAGGATCATGTTTATCGACTACGAGCATGTGATCAGACGCTGCGACCAGGCATGCCACCATCACAGCCAGATGGTCAGCAATCTGTTGCAGCTTACTGCAATCCAGTCCCGACAGCAGAATGAGCGGATCTACATGCTTTCCAGATCCAGTACACGTAAGAAACTGATAACCTATCTCAATACACTTTCCGCAGAAAAACACAGCAAAGACCTCACACTTCCTATGTCCTATACCGCACTGGCACAGTATTTAAGTGTCGACCGCAGTGCCATGACGAGAGAACTTAAGAACCTCGAAGCCGAGGGGATCATAGAGAAAAACGGAAAGCAGATCCATATGATTTGACACAGGCAGAAGAGGAAGAGTATACTGAAAACAGTATATTAAATGAGTAGGAAAGAAATGAAAAAATTTATTAAAAAACTGTGCCCGCTGTTTCTTGGACCTGTCCTGCTGACCGGGATTGCACAGAGTATTCTGGCGTCGGATGAGCGTACAGATCTCATGATAGGCTGTGATGAATATAAGCCATATAATTACTTTGATGAAAATGGCAATCTGGTAGGAATTGATGCGGATCTTGCACAGGAAGCTTGTCATCGGATGGGGTATGAGCCCGTTTATGAATATAACCTATTTCCGATGCCAGAGTCATCGATTATTTTAGATTCTGGGCATCGGATCTAGCACGCAGCATATTTTCCGATGCGAAAAAGATAGTCTGGCATGTCTGCGGATCATGTAGACACTTATTTTGATTTTTCTTCCAGAAAATCATACGCGAACTGTGCGTACATTGCGGCTCCGCGTTTGAGGACGGATTCATCCACAGTGTAGTGGTCGTTGTGGTTTTTTGCGGTGAAACCAAGTTCTTTATTCTGGCTTCCGACGAGACCGAAAACGGCGGGAACTTTCTCCATAAAGTAGGCGAAATCTTCGCTGATCATCATCTTCGGAAAGGGTTTCAGAGCGTCCGGACCGTACATTTTGGTGGCGGCGTTTCTTGCGATCTGGACGAGATCTTCGTGTTCATTGATGAGCGGAGCTGGAAAATATTCAAAGGTAAGAGTGGCCTTTGCTCCCATAGAATCGGCTGTGTTTTCGACGATCTTGCGGAGCAGAGGCTCTGTTTTTTTACGCATTTCCGGGGAGTGGGTGCGGGTGGTTCCCTCCATAATAACTTTGTCAGCGAGGATGTTAAAACGCTGGCCGCCGGTGATCTTGCCGACGGTGACGACAAGCGGATTCAGTGGGTCGTTCATGCGGGAGACGATAGCCTGGATCTCTGTGATGATATGAGCCGCAGTCAGGATCGCATCAACCCCCTGATGTGGAGTAGAGCCGTGAGCAGAAATCCCTTCTACTTCAATGCGGAAATTATCGCAGCTTGCCATGCGCGGACCAGTCTCAAAATTCATATAAGGCGCATCGAGATCGCCCCAGATATGTGTCCCGTAAATGGCATCTACATCGTCCAGAAAACCGTGTTTTACATAGTATTCTGCACCGTGACAGGACTCTTCAGCAGCCTGAAAAATGATCTTTACATTGCCTTTTAAGTGCTTTTTCCGGGACGTCAGCATGCGGATTCCGCCAAGGAGCATTGCGATATGGCAGTCATGTCCGCAGGCATGCATGACACCTGGATTCTGGCTGCAGAAAGACAGGCCTGTGTGTTCTTCGATGGGAAGGGCATCGATATCTGCACGGAGCGCGACCGTCTTACTGTCAGGTGTACTTTTTCCACCCTCGATCATTGCCCAGAGACCGTTGTAATCCGGGTAAAAATGTGGTATAAGACCCATTTCTTCCAGGCGTTTTCCAATCGCCTGAGTCGTATTTTTTTCTTCAAAAGAAAGCTCTGGATGTGCATGAAAATAGCGGCGCTGTTCAATGATCCAGGTCTCATTTTGTTCTGCCATATCTTTAAAATTCATAGTCAAAATCCTTTCGTAAAAGTATGATGCAAGGTAAAAATATTCTTATGATAATCAATCAGGCCATCGCTTTTCATCCTGCTAAGTTCCTTGGAAAGAGCACTCCGGTCGAGGCTCAGATAGTCGGCAAGCTGCTGACGATTGAGTGGGATTTCGATGCGGTTACTGCCCTGAAGTTCTGCCTGATAGGAGAGATAAGAGAGCAGTCTTCCACGGATCTTTTTGGATGAGGTGTGCAGGATACGGCGGGAGAGAGTGAGGTTTTTGCGGGCACTGATGATGACAAGATTCTGGATCAGGCGTGTGTAATTTCCCTTTCCGCTGGAGGCAAGACGGAAGATTTCCGGGACATTTACAAACAAAATTTCCGTATCTTCCGTGGCGATCACGTCCACCATCATCGGCTCTCCAGGCACACAGGCATAAGCCTCGGCAAAAACTTCTCCGGGTTTGACCAGCCCCAGGATACTGGTATTTCCCCAGATATCATTATTCTCGATCTGGGCAGTACCAGACAGCACGATCCCAATATTCGACACCGGTTTCCCGGCAGTATAAACCGCCGAATCCCGAACAAACCTCCGGGTAGAAGCCCGAAGCCTACGTAAGAGCTCCTCTGTTTCGGAAGGCGTATATCCGCGAAATAAAGAAGTCTGGGAGATGAGAGAGAAATCCATAAACAGTCACTCCTGAAATTTATTTGTTTTAATTGTAAGCATATTCTGGCAACAGGTCAAGGAATGATTCTGCAAAACATTTTAATCCATGAGTTCAGCAGAAAAGTTGTAGATATTTTTAATTCCGTTGTCATAACCACGGAATTTTCCTCCTCATTCCAGTATCCTGTACTCAACAGGTGAGAACACCTGCGATACCGAGTCAGAGATACAGACAAAATGAGGAGGAATTTTTTTATGATCAGAAGGATCATTCAGATAGATGAAGAAAAATGCAACGGATGCGGAGCGTGTGCGGCGGCTTGCCATGAGAGCGCGATTGGCATGGTTGACGGAAAGGCGAAGCTCCTTCGCGATGACTACTGTGACGGCTTGGGCGACTGCCTCCCGGCATGTCCGACCGGCGCGATCACATTTGTGGAGAGAGAAGCAGCGGCGTATGACGAAGCAGCCGTTCTCGCGAACCAGAAAAAAGCTACAAAATCACAATCCCAGCTCCAGCAGTGGCCGGTACAGATCAAACTTGTTCCGACAAATGCACCGTATTTCGACGGCGCGAAACTCCTGATCGCGGCAGACTGCACCGCTTACGCCTACGCAAACTTCCACGAAGATTTTATCAAAGGCAGGATCGTCCTGGTAGGCTGTCCGAAGCTGGATGCCGCAGACTACAGTGAAAAACTTGAAGAGATCATCCGAAACAACAATATCGCCAGCGTAACCATTGTCCGCATGGAAGTTCCATGCTGCGGTGGTCTGGAAATGGCAGCCAAAAAAGCCCTCCAGAACAGTGGCAAATTCATCCCATGGCAGGTAACCACCATCTCCGTGGATGGAAAGATCCTCGACTGATTTTTTATTCATAAAAATAAGAAGGAACATTGGACAAATCGGCACACACGATTCCACAGGTGATGCCATGGTAACTGTCCTCGAAGGAGTCGGCGAATTCACCGTAGACGGTGTAAAATACCAGTGCAAAGCAGGCGAAGCAATCGTAATGCCAGCCAAGATCCCACACGCAGTATATGCAGTAGAGGCATTCAAAATGCTCCTGACCGTAGTTTTTCCACAGAAATAAGATTCACAACTTACCGGCAGACCGCAAATCTGCCGGCTTTTTTTCTGCAAAGGCTTGTTCATGAGAGCTGATAGAACATTATCCCGACTACCGCGTGACAAAAACGGTCTGACATGCACAAATGTTGGATAAAAGGTATAAATAGTGACAAACTCATTGAAAATTTTGAAGAAATTTCGTATAATATGACATAGATAAATTTACAAAAATACCCAAAACGATAAACAGGGGAGGAAAATCCCATGGCAAAGACAATAACTATCTGTTTTACCAACAACAAAGGCGGCAGCGGCAAATCCACGACCTGCTCAAACCTCGGCGCAGCCATGTCACGCGCCGGAAAGAAAGTTCTGCTGGTTGACGGTGACATGCAGCTGAATCTTTCACTGGCAGTTTTTCCAGAGGACTGGGTTCTGGAGCACGCCCAGGGAGAGAAGAATCTCTACCATGCAATTGGTAAACAGGAAGACCTGACAGACTACATCGTACACACACCGTACGAAAGTCTTGATCTGATTCCGTCATCTACGCTGATGAGTTCCATCGAGTACGAACTTTTTACCAAATGGCAGCGAGAATTTATCCTGAAGAAATGTATCCAGAAAATCAAGGATTCAGGCGTTTACGATTATATTCTCATCGATGCACCGCCAACCCTCGGCGGATGGGTCATGAACATTCTGTGTGCATCTGATAAGGTAATCATTCCTGTAGAGGCAAGCCCATGGGGAATGTTCGGACTTGCAAATATGTTTGAATTTCTGGGCGAAGTTAAGCAGATCGCACCAGATCTCGAAGTTGCGGGTATCGTAGTGACCAAAGTCGACACTCGCAAGAATTATTTTAAACAAACCATGGAAACTTTGCATCAGCTGGACAATATTCATGTATTTGACAACCTGATCCGCGTTGACAGTACCATTGAATGGTCTCAGGACAACAGCATTCCGGTTGTAGAATACAAGAAATCCAGCAGAAGCGCGAAGGAATATACAGAATTAGCCAGGGAGGTAATGGATTATGTCAGTAGGTAAGGACAGCATTCTGCGCGCTGCAAACGCAGAAGCCAAAAACACAGAAACAAAAGCAGAACCAGTAAAACCAGCAGAAGAAGCAAAAGCTCCGGCAGAAGTCAAAGAAGCACCAAAGGCAGAAGCTAAAGAACCGGCAGCCAAAAAAACTCCTGCCAGAAAACCGAGAGCAACAAAGGCAAAAGCCACAACAGCCAAGAAAGCAGCACCAAAGAAAACCACAACCCGCAAAAAATCCGTAAAAACTTCCGTTCTCACACCAGAGAATTCAGAAGAACTTCAGAAAGCTTTTGTCAAGGACAAAACACCGGAAGAAGTACAGGGTTCTGTTCAGGTAAATGAAGAACTTCCGGTTTATCTTCTGTAATCTCATGTGAAGATATCGAAAAGGGCTAAATAGCTAAATAAAACGAAATCAGGTTTCCACACGACAGATAACATCGTGCGAAAACCTGATTTTTTATTGGAATTTTATTACATTTCAGATGCAGTCTGGTGCGCACCTTCTTTCTCAGGGAAAATATGTCTGAAGATGAAGCGTACAAGCGGCCCTACATAAATGAGCTGCAGGAAAAATGCTGCCGGGAAATTCATGGCAGTAGTTTCAATCCATACAGCGATGAACTGACTTCCGGCATTTTTGAAAAGAAGTGTTGCGGCAAAACTCATCAGTGGGCACATCAGAGCGATAGATGCAACAGAGATCGCAAGGATCATGCTGAACGGATGACAGTTTCTGAAATCGACCATACGTGATGCACAGGCAAAAGCCAGCTTGGACACGATAAAGAAATCAAGAACAAACGCGATCGGTCCCATGATGATCAGTTCATGAAATGCGGAAAGAAATATAGAATTTGTCATCTCACCTACATTGAGTCTGATATTATAACAGATCATGCTGTAGACCATAAAAAATACCATAATAACTGTAAAAACTACTTCCTGAAACTTGTTTTTAGGCATAAAAAAATCCTCCTTGAATAAATAAATTAAGATACAAGAGCATGTGTTGTTCGTTAATCATTCAGGGAGAATGTGCGTTTCCAATTAGACCATATTCAATTGACAGTTGCGAATTATACTATATACGAAGAAGAAATGCAAGAGAAAAATTGAATTTTTCAAAGTTAATTTAAAATCTGCACTTAGAAAATAAGCAAAAATTAATATTCACGAAACTTTACAGAGAAAGAAGCATGTGATAAAATGACCTCAATAGTGGAGGATTTTACCATACGATAAAGTAGAAACTATTTACAGATGTTTTTAATAAGAAGAAGAGGGATAAAAATGAGTGCAGGGTTACATTCAAAATGGAATCGTACTTTAACCTGGATGTTGTCGGCGGCTCTTATAGCTCAGGGAGGCACAGTAGTATACGCCGGTGATCTGGGGGATGAAGCGGCAGTCGAGGCTTTTTCTGAGGATAATTACGAAGCTGATGATGCAGCCAGTGATCTGGAGTTCTCAGGCGATGAGGAAACTGTAATTGAGGACAGCACAGATGAAAGCACAGAGAATATTGATGCAGAGACCAGCGAAGGAGACGAACAGACAGATGCAGATGCTGATTTCCAGTCTGAGGCAGATTTCACTTCTGAAGTTCAGGTGGAAGAGGAGACTTCAATCGCAGATGGGCTTTATCTTGGCGATATACCTGCTGATAATTCTATCGGTCAGATCATAGACGGTAATGTTGTATTTAATGGAGTTTCTGAGGAAACCAGTCTCTTTGTACCGGTTTATGGTGAGAAGGGCGGCAGCAAAATTGCAGTCAGAGATATGACATGGGAATCCAGTGATGAATCTGTTGTGAGTATTTTTGATACAGATTCCGACGATCAGTTACAGTTAAGAAGCCATAAGGCAGGTGGTGCTGTTGTAACAGGAACTTACCAGCCAACAGATGAGAATGGAGCTGTATCCGGCGAGCCAATGACCATCAGCATTCGTGTTTTTGTTAAGGGAATTGTGCTTGCAGCAGGCTCTGACAGCATTCAGTTATCTTTAAATGAGGATCTGTCTGTACAGGCAATTGGCTATAAACTGATTGATGGAACAGGTGAGGATGGAACAGCGGCAGATGGACAGGATGTTATCTGGAATGTGGATGATCCGCAGATTGCAGAAGTGGATGACAATGGAAATCTGATCGCGAAAGCCCCTGGTGAGACAACTGTAACTCTTACATGGGGTGCATTTACAGCAACAAGCAAAGTAAGTGTTACCGGTACTGGAATAAAGCTGACACCAGCCAGCCGTAGTATTAAGCAGACTGGTGCAACTATCATTTTTGCAGAGACATGGGATGGCACAGAGAAGAATGACAGTCCGTCAGTTACATGGACCAGTTCTGATCCGTCTGTCGCAACAGTTGATGATAAGGGAATTGTTACCGGCATCGGTACGGGTACAACCGATATCGTTGCAGCCTGGAATGGTGTTCAGTCCGAACCGCTCCAGATCAAAGTCACACCGGCAACGGATGTATCTGTAACGACACAATGGGAAGACAGCGGCGCACTGACCGTTCGTCCGGATCAGGTTGATATTCAGCTGCTTTCCAATGGATTTGAATATGACAGCATTACACTTGGCACAGATACCGAGTGGAGACATGTGTGGGTACTCCTGGATTCTCAGGATGAGGATGGTCTTCCGATTACCTATGATGTTGTAGCTGCGGCTCCGATTGGTTATACCGCAGAAGTACAGGGCAGTGCTTCAGAAGGATTTACTGTGGTATATCGTCCAGCGAAATAACGGAAGCAATTTTATAGCATAAGCCCTTGGTGTTACAGCACTGAGGGCTTATTTTATTGTATAATTGCAATAAATTCTCATTAACGGGCAAAAAGTGTTCTGAATTTCAAAAAACTCTGCCCACAAATAATGTCACATCTTGAAATATGAAAAATAATACGTATAATTTTAACTATCGAATCGGCGAGTATGAAAGAGAAAAACCGTATATTCAGGAGTTTACCTGAGTATACGGCTTTTTTATTGTTAAGAAAGTTCTCCATTTTCCAATTGGTATATAATACTTTCTACGTATGCGGCAGCTTCTTCTGAAGTGTAGAAACTGCTTTCCAGCATATTCTGGAGATAATCAAGAAATGTTTCAAGAAGTCCATACTCCTGGATCGTAAACAGCATGACTTCTCCATTATATTTCTGAAAAATCAATGTTCCGACATTTCCACGAATACAAAGATGCAGGTTGGATGGAAGATGGTTTAATGGCTTTTGCAGAATTCTGTAAGAACCCTTGCGGCAGCTTTCGGCAACTCCATGTAGCATCTCGATTCGGTGCTCAACAGTAAATTTATGATAAAAAACTTCTGGAATCTCGGCAGTCCGTCCGGATGCAGCAAACTGAAGAAGTCCGTCAGCTGTAAAATATACATAAGTCTGGCTGTCTGTGAGTCTTTTCATATTTCCTCTAAAAGCAAGGGCAGCCTGTTTGATAATTTCCTCACTGTGCGGAATATCATAATTAAATGCCTGTTTCAGAATCTTTTCGCTGATAAATGGTGTAATACAGACTTCCGGTTGAAGGGCAAAAGTAGGTGCCTCTTCAGAAACTTCAAAAATTGTATTGAAAACATTCGAAAAATTATCCGGCAGAAAAGCAGTTGGCAGAAATAACTGTGAACATTGTTCCAGATAAGTATTGTACATTTCCTGAAGCATATGTATTACATCAGAATTGCGGTAAAAGATTCCTGACTGTCCGTCAGCAGTACACATCAGCGCTGCATCGGAAGTCAGAATCATACATGGAAAAATATTCATATTCTGGTAATGAGATGAAATATTATCATAATAATACCATAATGTATAATTCAATCCAGACATGTAGATTGGGAAAATCGCATCCAGATACTTCAGGTTTACAAGCTCATGCTGTTCTGTAAAGGTGTCTTCACTGTTCAGACAGAGGATATGCTGAACTTCCAGGGTATCAGACGGAGCCAGCGTGGAGAGCAGATGAAAAACAAATTCATGATCTGGCTGTAGAAACAGTGATATCTTGCCGGAAGACCTGGATGCTTCGGCAAGGAACATTTTGTGGATGAAATAGTTGACGTTCTGAAGACTGGTCAGGACTGTGCAGTCCGATTCCTGATTATTCTGGATAAGTTTTGAGGAAAAAATAAATTCATCCGGTGATACAGAGAAATGACTTGGAAAGTGCCGGATAAAATTTTCTACACTTTTGCGCTTGTAGTAGACTTCCGGACCGATCACAGTCACTTCCCAGGCTTCCTCGAAACGCTGTGTTTCTGCTGGCGTCAGGTGCATGAACTGGGCCATTTTTTCAAAAATATCTTTGGACGGCGGATTGCGTTTACCACTGATCAGCTTGTACATGGTAGAGCGGTCAATTCCGCAATATTTGGTCATAGGTGCAACTTTGACGTGCCTGGCTTTGATATATTCGGTAAGAACCTCCGAAAATGTTGACATGTTAAAAACTCCTTCCGGGTTGATTTGATATGATGAAATCCGGAAAAGGAATTTTATTCATCCCATCCCTCATAAAAACGGATATTTACAGAAATATTCCGGACGATATCGCCTTCTTCAAGTTCCAGGTCGTCTGCATCAGAAACAGGCGGGAGCTGGCAGTCATCCTCATCAAGTTCCAGAGAGATCCAGTTGTAAGCAGCGGCATTTGCCTCCTCAATTGCTTCATCCAGAGTCTCGCCCTCTCCGAAACAATCCTCAAGATCCGGGAAAAATCCCTTATAAGTACCTTTATCAGTTTTGCGGAATACCGCAGGATAAATAAATTTCATGATACACATCTCCTTTTTACTCAATGTTAATAGTATATCATATCAGGTGGAAAAAAAGCAGAAGATTTTGTATAATGGTGGAAAATGAATGGATAGTTTGCAAAAAAATACAAAGGAGATGTGAAATGGCAGTCAAACTTATCGCCAGCGACCTGGACGGGACCCTGCTGACAAACAAAAAAGAACTTTCTCCACGTACAAGAGAAGCCCTTGATCTGGCGGCAGCACAGGGAATCCACCTTGTGCCGGCAACGGGCAGATCCTTTGGTTCTGTACCTGAGATGATCCGTGAGTACCCGGGAGTGGAATATCTGATCACAGCCAATGGCGGCGCTGTTTATTCTGTCAGCGAAAAGAAGCGCATTTACCAGTGCCTTATGACACCGGAATCCGTAGAAGTCGCGATCGCTGTAAGAAAAAGAGAAAAAATGGTCATGGAGGTCGTCGTCGACGGTGTTCCCTACGCAGAGGAAGCGTATGTCAGAGATCCCATCCGCTATCTGGCGACAGAGTACGGGGCAAGATATATCAAGGCAACGAGGACTCCTGTGAAGGATATCATTGAGTTTGCAGCGCAGCATGCGAAAGAACTGGACAGCATCTCCTTCGTATGCAGCCATGAGGACAGGAACCGCCTGTATACATCCCTGGAGAAAGAGATTCCGGATATCTACGTGACTTCCTCTGTGTCAAATCTTCTCGAAATGGGGCACAAAGATGCAGGGAAAGGCAAAACTCTATTGTGGCTTCTGGATAAACTCGGGATCTCCCCGGAAGAAGCGATGGCATTTGGTGACGCAGACAACGACAGCAGTATGCTGGAAGCAGTAAAATACGGCATCGCAATGGGAAATGCCACCGAAAACTGCAAGAAATCCGCCGCCTGCGTGACCGGAACAAACGAAGAAGACGGTGTGGCCGAGGCTATTTTATCGCACATAAAATGTGAAATTTAACTAACCCTATTGACAATGGAAAAAAATTGTGATATTTTATAGAAAATTTGATTTAGTTAATTAAACCGTTGAAGCGGAGATAAAAACTATCATGCGCGCACAGAGAGTCCGGGAGGGTGAGAGCCGGGTGGAAATGCAGATTGTTAAATGGACCGCTGAGGGCACAGGGAAAGGCGATCGCTTAGTATTCTGTGACGTGAGGCATACGTCAGTTGCCGGGAATATGCAGGTATTCCGCAAAGCGCACGGGTCATTCCGTGAATCAAGGTGGCACCGCGGGTGAATTTTAACGCTCGTCCTTGACAGAGAGCAGATTCTGTCATGGGCGGGCTTTCTTTTTTGCTCTGACAGGAACAAACAGTAATACACAGGGAGGTATGATCCATGTATCCTACGATAGAAACCATCAGAGAGATCGCAGCAAAAGGTCAGTACAAAAGAGTTCCGGTCTGCCGGGAAGTATACGCAGACAGATATACACCGGTAGAAGTTATGAGGACTTTAAGGAAGGCGAGCAGGCATTGTTATCTGCTTGAAAGTGCCAGCCAGACAGAGGTGTGGGGACGCTATTCTTTCCTCGGATATGAGCCGGCCATGGAGATTACCTGCACGGACGGAGCAATGAAGATCCGCCGCACGGAAGGCGAAGATCAGGGTGAGATCACAAAGCAGGTTGCACATCCGGGAGACACTTTAAGAGAGATCCTGAAAGAATACAAGAGCCCGGTGATTGAAGATATGCCACCGTTTACCGGCGGTTTGGTCGGATATTTTTCCTATGATTACATCAAATACAGCGAGCCGAAATTAAAGCTTGGCGAACACGAAGATCCGGATTTCAGAGACATGGATCTGATGCTTTTTGACCAGGTGATCGCCTTTGACCATTACAGACAGAAAGTACTTCTGATCACAGGAGTCATGCTGGACGACCTGGAAAATTCTTACCAGAAAGCAGAGAAAAAACTTCAGGAAATGGCAGATCTGATCCGAAACGCACAGAAGGCTGAGTTCCTGCCATTACAGCTTGATTCTGAGATCAAACCGCAGTTCCCGAAAGAAAAATACTGCCAGATGGTAGAAAAAGCAAAACATTATATCCATGAGGGAGACATCTTCCAGGTGGTGCTTTCCAACCCGATGAGAGCAAAAGCAGAGGGAAGTTTATTTGATACTTACAGAGTCTTGAGAGCAACAAATCCGTCACCGTATATGTTTTATTTTTCCAGTGATGACATCGAACTTGCAGGTGCTTCACCGGAAACCCTGGTAAAACTGGAGGACAAAAAACTTACCACTTTCCCACTGGCAGGAACCAGACCGAGAGGCAAGACAAAGCAGGAAGACAGGGAACTGGAAGAGGGACTTCTGAAAGATGAGAAGGAACTTGCAGAGCACAACATGCTGGTCGATCTGGGACGAAATGACATCGGAAGGATCAGCAAGATCGGAACGGTAGAAGTGGAAAAATACATGAGTGTGGAGCATTTTTCACAGGTTATGCACATCGGTTCCACAGTCGCAGGAGAGCTTCGAGAAGACAAAGATGCGATAGATGCAGTCGACTCCATCCTCCCGGCAGGAACACTTTCCGGGGCACCGAAGTTCCGTGCCTGCCAGATCATCGAAGAACTGGAACAGAGCAAACGAGGCATTTACGGCGGCGCGATCGGATATCTGGATTTTGCAGGAAACCTTGATAGCTGCATTGCGATCCGTCTTGTATACAAGAAAAAAGGTGAGATCTGCATCCGCTCCGGAGCAGGGATCGTAGCAGACAGCGTTCCGGAAAAAGAATTCGAAGAGTGCTGCAACAAGGCAAGAGCCGTAGTTCTGGCAATCCAAAAAGCACAGGAGGGATTGGAATGATCGTACTGATTGATAATTATGACAGCTTTTCCTACAACGTATATCAGCTGATCGGTTCCGTAGAACCGGACATCAAAGTTGTTCGAAATGATGAATATACAGTAGAAGAAATCGAGGCAATGAAACCGGAAGCACTGATCCTTTCACCGGGACCGGGCAAGCCGTCAGACGCAGGAATCTGCATCGAAGCAATTAAATATTTTGCAGGAAAACTTCCAATCTTCGGCATCTGTCTTGGACATCAGGCAATCTGTGAAGCCTTCGGCGGCAGAGTTTCCTACGCAAAAGAACTGATGCACGGCAAGAAAAAAACAATCTATACCGTCGGAGAAAGCAAACTTTTTGAAGGACTGGGAGACAGCTTCCAGGCAGCCAGATACCATTCACTGGCAGCAGTAAGAGATAAACTTCCGGAGGTTTTAAGAGTCACAGCAGAGGCAGAAGACGGCGAGATCATGGCAGTGGAACACACAGAATATCCAATCTATGGAGTACAGTTCCATCCCGAATCCGTTATGACACCGGATGGAAAAGTGATGATCCAGAACTTTATAAATGTTGTAAAGAAGTAGTTAAGGAGGACATGAAAATGATCAAAGAAGCAATCGTAAAACTTTCAAAAAAAGAAGACTTAACATATCAGGAAGCAGAGACAGTCATGGATGAGATCATGAGCGGACAGGCGACACCGGTACAGATGTCTTCCTATCTGACAGCACTTTCCATGAAGGGTGAGACCATTGATGAGATCACCGCTTCCGCGGCAGGAATGCGCGCGCACTGCATCAAATTACTGCATGATCTGGACGTTCTGGAAATCGTAGGAACCGGTGGTGACGGAGCAAACTCCTTCAACATTTCCACCACTTCTTCACTGGTGATCGCAGCAGGCGGCGTGCCGGTTGCAAAACACGGAAACCGTGCAGCATCCTCCAAGAGTGGTGCAGCAGATGTTCTTGAAGCACTTGGAGTAAACATCACGATCTCCCCGGAAAAAAGTGCAGAACTTCTCAAAAAGATCAACATCTGTTTCCTGTTTGCACAGAATTATCATATCGCAATGAAGTACGTAGCACCGATCCGTAAGGAACTTGGAATCCGTACCGTATTCAATATCCTCGGACCTTTGAGCAACCCGGCAGGAGCAAATATGGAGCTGATGGGTGTGTTTGATCAGAGTCTTGTAGAGCCATTGGCACAGGTTATGGCGAAGCTTGGTGTGACAAAAGGAATGGTAGTTTTTGGACAGGACAAACTGGATGAGATCTCGATGAGCGCACCGACTTCTGTCTGCGAGATCAAGGACGGATGGTTTCAGTCTTACGAGATCACACCGGAGCAGTTCGGTTATACAAGATGCTCCAAAGATGATCTGGTTGGCGGAACTCCGGCAGAAAATGCAGAGATCACGAAAGCAATCCTGAAAGGCGAAGAGAAGGGACCGAAGCGTCAGGCAGTATGCCTCAACGCCGGAGCTGCACTCTATATCGCAGGCAAAGCAGAAACCATGGAAGCAGGTGTACGCATGGCAGAAGAACTGATCGACAGCGGTGCAGCACTGAAGAAATTAGAGGAATTCATTCAGGAATCTAACGCTTGAATGACCGATTAGAAAAGGAAATTTTTTACTATGAACATATTAAATGAGATCGCTGAGAAGACGAGAGAGCGCATCGAAAAAGACAAAAAAGAGATGCCGAGAGAGGATCTGATCCGTGAGATCCAGCAGAAAAAAGTGCAGATGCTTCTCAATCCGCTGATCCAGTCTGAGACAGCAAAAACGCCGCATAGTTTTTATCAGGCACTAAAAAAACCGGGAATGTCCTATATCTGTGAAGTCAAAAAAGCATCCCCGTCCAAGGGGCTGATCGCACCGGATTTTCCGTATCTGGACATCGCAAAAGAGTATAAAGCAGCCGGTGCATCCGCGATTTCCTGCCTGACGGAACCGTTTTATTTCCAGGGTTCTGACCAGTATTTATGGGAGATTGCATCAGAAGTTGATATCCCGGTACTGCGAAAAGATTTCGTCATTGACGACTACATGATCCTGCAGGCGGCAGCTTATGGTGCAGCCGCAGTGCTCCTGATCTGTGCATTACTTGACGATAAACAGCTTCGGGAATACCGCGAAATGGCAGAAGATCTGGGAATGGATGCCCTGGTGGAAGCACACGATGCAGAGGAAGTTGCGAGAGCTTTAAAGAGCGGAGCAAGGATCATCGGAGTCAACAACCGTGACCTCAGAACCTTCGAGGTGGATATGGCGAACAGCATCAACCTTCGCGAACTTGCACCGGAGAATGTGATCTTTGTTTCCGAGAGCGGCATCCGCACATCGGAGGACATCAAGCGTCTGCATGATAACCAGATCGAGGCTGTGCTGATCGGAGAAACCCTGATGCGAAGTCCGGACAAAAAAGCAGCACTCGAAGAACTGAATGGAGCACCGTTGACTGAGGATTGAGAAACAGAGAGATGCAGGAAATGACAGCTCAGGATCATAGCAAAGCTAAGATAAAAATATGTGGGCTCAGGCGCAGAGAAGACATCCTCGCCGTCAATGAGGCGAAGCCGGATTACTGTGGATTTATCATAGAATTTCCCAAAAGTTTCCGGAGTGTAACGGCAGATGAAGTGAGAGATCTGGTGAAAGATCTGATCCAGGAGATCCAGCCAGTTGGAGTGTTTGTCGATGCACCGATGGAGCTGGTAAGATCACTTCTGGATGACGGAACGCTTGCACTTGCACAGCTTCACGGACAGGAAAATGAGTCCTATATCAGAGAATTAAAAACATACACAGACAAGCCGATCATCAAAGCGTTTTCCATAAAAACAGCTGAAGATATCGAGAAAGCATTGCAAAGCCCGGCAGATTACATCCTGCTGGATCAGGGCGGCGGAGGAACCGGAAAGACTTTTGACTGGTCTTTGATCCCGGAGATCCAGAGACCGTTTTTTCTCGCAGGAGGCATCGGAGCCGCCAATCTGGAACAGGCGATCCGGGAAATCCATCCATATGCGGTGGATCTAAGCAGCAGTGTGGAGACAGAAAAGTGGAAAGATCCGACGAAGATCCGGCAGGTTGTGGATATCGTCAGGAAAATGAAAGAAACAAAGTAATTATATAAAGAAACAAGGTGTTTGGAAGAATATAGAGGAGGACACAAATGTCAAAAGGAAGATTTGGAATACATGGAGGGCAGTACATTCCAGAGACACTGATGAATGCGGTTCTGGAGCTGGAAGAGGCCTATAACCGTTACAAAGATGACCCGGAATTCAACCGTGAACTGACCGATCTGCTGAACAATTATGCAGGCCGTCCGTCACGTCTGTACTATGCAGCACATATGACAGAAGACCTCGGCGGAGCCAAAGTTTATCTGAAACGTGAGGACTTGAACCATACAGGAGCACACAAGATCAACAATGTTCTGGGACAGGTTTTACTTGCCAAAAAGATGGGAAAAACACGTGTCATCGCAGAGACAGGAGCCGGACAGCACGGTGTTGCAACCGCAACAGCAGCAGCTCTTATGGGTATGGAATGTGAAGTATTCATGGGTAAGGAAGACACAGAACGTCAGGCACTGAACGTATACAGAATGCGTCTTCTGGGAGCTAAAGTACATGCCGTTACATCAGGAACTGCAACCCTGAAAGATGCCGTTTCCGAGACAATGAGAGAGTGGACAAACCGTATTTCCGATACACATTATGTCCTCGGATCTGTCATGGGACCGCACCCGTTCCCGACGATCGTCCGTGATTTCCAGGCAGTCATTTCCAAGGAGATCAAAGAGCAGATCCTCGAAAAAGAAGGCAAACTTCCAGATGTTGTGCTTGCCTGTGTGGGCGGCGGTTCCAATGCGATCGGAACTTTCTATAACTTTATTGAGGATGAGGGAGTCCGCCTGATCGGCTGTGAGGCAGCAGGACGCGGTGTCAATACTGCAGAGACGGCAGCGACGATCGCAACCGGAAAACTTGGTATTTTCCATGGCATGAAGTCCTATTTCTGCCAGGATGAGTATGGTCAGATCGCACCGGTTTATTCCATTTCAGCGGGATTAGATTACCCTGGTGTCGGACCGGAACATGCACATCTTTATGACAGCGGACGTGCGGAATATGTGCCGGTAACAGACGATGAAGCGGTAGATGCATTCGAATATCTGTCAAGAACAGAAGGCATCATTCCGGCGATCGAGAGTGCTCATGCCGTGGCTTACGCGAGAAAGATCGTGCCACAGATGCGTAAAGACCAGATCGTAGTTATCACTATTTCCGGACGAGGAGACAAGGACTGTGCAGCGATCGCACGTTACAGAGGGGAGGATATCCATGAATAAGAGAATTACAGAAGCATTTGCGAAGGGAAAAGCATTTATCCCGTTTGTTACCTGCGGGGATCCGTCCCTTGATGTTACCGAAAAAATCGTTTATGCCATGGAAGAAGCAGGTGCAGATCTGATCGAGCTTGGTATTCCATTTTCTGATCCGACCGCAGAAGGCCCTGTCATCCAGGGCGCAAACCTGCGTGCTTTATCCGGTGGAGTTACCACAGATAAAGTTTTTGATATGGTAGAAAAGATCCGCAAAAACAGTTCTATCCCAATGGTATTTATGACCTATGCGAACGTTGTTTTTTCCTATGGGATTGAGCGTTTCTGCAAGAGAGCAGCAGAAGTTGGAATGGACGGAATGATCCTTCCGGATGTCCCATTTGAAGAAAAAGAAGAGTTCGCATCCGTTGCAGAGAAGTATGGTCTGGATCTGATCTCTCTGATCGCACCGACCTCCCACGAGAGAATCTCCATGATCGCAAAAGAGGCAGAAGGATTTGTCTACTGCGTATCCTCCCTCGGAGTTACCGGCATGCGAAGCCAGATCACCACAGACATCGGAGCCATGGTGGAACTCGTCAAAGCCCAGAAAGACATCCCATGTGCCGTAGGTTTCGGAATCTCCACTCCGGAGCAGGCCAAAAAGATGGCCTCCCAGGCCGACGGCGTCATCGTGGGTTCTGCCATTGTCAAACTCTGTGAAACCCACGGAGCCGACTGCGTACCGTATATCAAAGAGTATGTGAAGTCCATGAAGGATGCGATAAGATAAAAGCATATATCATGTATAGAAAGCTTTTTTCTTGAATAATTACCCGGTATCTAATCACCAGGCATCGGAGGGAATGCCAGATGTATTTTCCGATGCAGGAAGCTATTATGAACACTGTTTTTCTGATATATTCAGCTTATCAGGAAGACGGTGTTTTTTATGATGATAAAAAATCAGATGGATTTTCACTTGCTTGTAAAAGGAATGCCTTCATGTTATGATATAGACATTAGTTGGGAAAGGAGTGGCAGACATGGCGAGATTAGGCATTCCGGTTGGTATTTCAGATTTTGAGAAAATCCGGAAGAATGGATATTACTACGTTGATAAAAGTGGACTGATCGCAGAATTATTAGAAGAAAAATCCATAGAAGTTACTCTGATCACCAGACCAAGGCGTTTTGGGAAGACTCTTGGTATGAGCATGCTGGCGAATTTTTTTGATATTCGAAAAGAAAGTACAGAGTTGTTCAAGGGGCTGGAAATTACGGAACAAAGAGACGTGTGCAGTGAGTGGATGAACCAGTTTCCAACGCTGTTTGTGACCTTCAAGGATGTTGACGGATTAGATTTTTCCAGTGCTTATGGTATGCTTTCTTCAACGATCACAGAACTTTACAAAGAGCACCTGTATTTAATGGAAAGTTCCCGGATAAGTCCATATGATAAAGAAATCATGCAGCGCATTATTACAGAAGAAGCAACTGTTACAGATATCAAAAAGAGCCTGTCGTTGCTGATAAAGCTGATGCAGCAACATTATCAGAAAAATGTAATCCTTTTGATCGATGAATACGATGTCCCGATTGCAAAAGCCAGCAGCCATCAATATTATCCACAGATGCTTGAAATCCTTAAAGTGATGATGAGCACTGCGTTAAAGGACAATCCGGGGCTTTGCTTTGCAGTAGTCACAGGCTGCCTGCAGATTGCGAAAGAGAGTATTTTTACAGGAACCAATAATTTTGTTTCCGATACAATAAGCGATTCAAACTTAAATGAATATTTTGGTTTTACACAAAAAGATGTAGATAAGATCCTGAGCGAAGCAGATGTCGAGGAATTTGGAGACGAGATGAAGAAATGGTATGATGGGTATCATTTTGGAGAGGTTGATGTTTACTGCCCCTGGGATGTGATGAATTATATTCGTGATATCCAGCGGAATCCGAAGGCAAGACCGGCAAGTTACTGGAAGAATACCAGTGATAATGAGATCATCCGTTCTTTTATTGATTACGCAGGAAGTAACATTACAAAGAAAATGGAAGCCTTACTTTCAGGAGGTTATATCATACAACGTATAGATGAAAATCTCACTTACGATTATCTGCATTCTTCAGAAGAAAATCTCTGGAGCATTCTTTATCTGACAGGCTATCTGACGCAGGCAAGAGAAAATGAAATAACAGATCCGTTGCCAGACAATATGTCAGCGTTAAAAATTCCAAATGCTGAGATCAGAGAAATTTTTGAGACTACCGTTGTGAAATGGTTTTCTGAGAGTGTCAAAACATGGAATCGAAAGGCTTTGTTCGATGCTGCATGGAGTGGTCAGAGCGAGATCCTTACACAGGAAATGAGCAAACTTTTGCGAAAAACCATCAGCTATCATGATTACAGGGAAGATTTTTATCATGCTTTTCTTGCAGGGATTTTTACAGGAGCAGGATATGTTGTAGAGTCAAACAAAGAACATGGAGAGGGACGCAGCGATATTGTTGTGTATGACTCTGTAAATGGACAGGTGGCGATTTTTGAGGCAAAATATTCCAGAACATTGTCTGCTATGGAGGGCGACTGTGAAGCAGCCCTGCGCCAAATTGACAGGCGTATGTATGCAAAAGAGTATGAAGATGAATATGACCATATTTATTGCTATGGTGTAGCTTTTTATAAGAAGCGTTGTCTTGTAAAACAAAAGAAAGAAAACTGATTTATTATTGGAGAAGAGGGGTATAGCATGGAATTCCAGCATGAACTGGTGATCCCGGATGAGGGACTGCCGTTTAAATTTTTTCTGTTTGAGGGAAGTCAGGGAAATTATGTGAGGGAGAAACACTGGCATACGTCTGTGGAGATCTTTGCGGTGATGGAAGGTTCGCTGACTTTTTATCTGAATGATGAGAAACATCCGCTCAAGGCGGGGGAGCTGATGATTATCAATTCCAATGAAGTGCATTCGATCGATTCGCCGGAAGAGAATCATACGGCAGTACTTCAGATTCCGCTGAAGCAGTTTGAGGACTATTTTACCGCACACCGATTTGTACGCTTTGCGGGAAGTGTTCCGGAGATGGATGCGACACTCTGGAGACTGGTGCGTGAAATGTATAAATTATACGGGAAACGTGGAGTCGGATATGAATTCAAGATCCGTTCCTTCTATTATGATGTGCTTTATTTTCTGGTCAATCACTACCGGTTGGACGAGGCGGGCGAGCAGGAAGTACGCCACAGCCGCCGCCTGGATGCTCTTGCGAGAATTACTTCCTATATGAGAGAGCATTATCAGGAAGAACTCAAACTGACCGAAGTAGCGAACATGTTCGGTTACTCCGATGCATATTTATCCAGAATGTTCCAGAAATATGCAAATGTCAATTTTAAGACGTACTTACAGGACATCCGAATGACCTATGCATACAGGGAATTACTGAACACAGACAAGACGATCAGCCAGATCGCCCTGGACAACGGATTTAGCAGCAGCCGCGCTTTTACGCGGGAATTCCAGAAACGATACAGCATTCTGCCAAGCGAACTTGGACGAGAAAAATAAAGAATAAAAATGCAAAAACAGGCGGATCAGAAACGCCTGTTTTTTTTCTTAATAGTTATAAATGTTTGTACAAAATAAAAAACTAAAAGGTCAAAAAAGTGCACTAAAGAGGACAAAAAATCTGGCGAAATAAAACACACCTCATGATATGATATCTCCAACATGAAAAATATAAAGGAGGTAACTTCAGGTGAAGATTCAGAATGTAGCAGATGACGCATTTCGCAGATATGGTAAAGTACTGGAGGGGTATGACTTTACAGAACTCCTGAAGGAAATGAAACACACACCGGTACCGGAGGACGTGATCTATGTGCCATCCGTAGAAGAGATGGAGGCATTGCCGGTAGCGAAGGAACTTCAGAACAAAGGATACGGTGGACTGCCGATCGAGATCGGATACTGCAATGGTCATAATAAGAAATTAAACGGACTGGAATATCACCGCAATTCCGAGATCAACGTAGCGGTTACAGATCTTGTCCTTCTGATCGGACATCAGCAGGATATCGAAAAAGATTTTACATATGACACATCCAAAGTAGAAGCATTCCTTGTTCCGGCAGGAACCGGAATCGAAGTATATGCAACAACTCTTCACTATGCACCATGCCATGTAAACGAAGCAGGTTTCCAGTGCGTTGTTGTTTTACCAAAAGGAACAAACACGGAGCTGACTTTTGACACAGCCGCTGAAGGCGAGGACAAGCTTCTTACAGCTAAGAATAAATGGCTGATCGCACACGAAGAAGCAGCTATCGAAGGTGCGTTTAACGGACTCAAAGGTGAGAATGTCGGAATCGACTGATTTTTTATACTGAAAAGCAAATAACTGTAAATACAAACTTATATAATATGGAGGAATTTTTATCATGAACAATATCCCAGTAGTAAAACTTGGAATCATCGCAGTAAGCCGTGACTGTTTCCCGATCCAGCTCTCTGAGAAGAGACGCGCAGCTATCAAAGCAGCCTACACAGGAGAGCTTTACGAATGTCCAGTAACTGTTGAGAACGAGAAAGACATGGAAAAAGCACTCGAAGATGTAAACAAAGCAGAGTGTAACGCCCTGGTTGTTTTCCTTGGAAACTTCGGACCGGAAACACCGGAGACACTGATCGCAGAAAGATTCGACGGACCGTGCATGTACGTTGCAGCAGCGGAAGGCGACGGCGACATGATCAACGGCAGAGGTGATGCTTACTGTGGTATGCTGAACTGCTCCTACAACTTAAAGATGCGTCATCTTGAAGCATACATTCCGGAATATCCAGTTGGAACAGCTGATGACATCGCCAAGATGATCGGTGATTTCGTACCGGTTGCACGTGCCGTTATCGGTGTTCGTAACCTCAAGATCATTACATTCGGACCACGTCCGCAGGATTTCTTCGCTTGTAACGCACCGATCAAAGGCCTCTATGAACTGGGTGTTGAGATCGAAGAAAACTCCGAACTTGACCTTCTCGTTGCTTTCAAAGAGCATGAAAACGATCCTCGTATCCCGGAAGTTTGCGCAGATATGGCAAAAGAAATGGGCGAAGGCAAATACTACGAAGACCTCAATGCAAGAATGGCACAGTTCGAGCTTACTCTTCTTGACTGGGCAGAAGCTCACAAAGGAGCAAGAAAATACGTTGCATTTGCTGACAAATGCTGGCCGGCATTCCCGTCACAGTTCGGATTTGAGCCTTGCTATGTAAACAGCCGTCTTGGTTCCAGAGGAATCCCGGTATCCTGCGAAGTTGATATCTATGGAGCACTCAGCGAGTACATCGGACTCTGCATCTCCAACGACGCAGTTACACTGCTTGACATCAACAACTCTGTTCCGCAGTATATCTATGACGAAGATATCAAAGGAAAATATGATTACAAACTTACAGATACATTCATGGGATTCCATTGTGGAAATACTCCGGAATGCAAGATGTGCGAATCCAGAGCCGTTAAATATCAGCTCATCCAGCACAGACTTCTTGAGCCAGCAGGATCTGAGCCAGACTTTACAAGAGGAACTCTTGAAGGTGACATTGCTGCTTCTGACATCACATTCTATCGTCTGCAGTGCAACTCAGAAGGTGAACTGGTAGCATACGTTGCAGAAGGTGAAGTTCTTGATGTACCGACAAGATCCTTCGGTGGTATCGGTATCTTCGCTATCAACGAAATGGGAAGATTCTACCGTCACGTACTGATCGAAGGTAACTATCCGCATCACGGAGCAGTTATGTTCGGACATTACGGAAAACAGTTCTTCGAAGTAGTGAAATTCCTTGGACTGGATGTAAAGAAGATCGGTTACAACCAGCCAGCAGGAGTAAGATACCCAACAGAAAATCCGTGGGGATAATCTTCTGATTTTGAAAAAAATAAAATAAAATCAATACAGACATCCCGGGAGTTTTCCTGGGATGTCGTGGTAAAGAGCAAAATATCAGTAAAAAATATCAATAACAGACAGAATGTGCATCTGCGGGGTATGTATGCAAAATGCACAGTTAGGAGGAAATATGTACTATATTGGTGTGGATTTAGGAACTTCTGCCGTAAAACTTCTTCTGATGGAAGAATCAGGCAAGATTTGTAATATCGTATCAAAAGAATATCCACTGTTTTTCCCGCATCCGGGCTGGTCAGAACAGAATCCGGAAGACTGGTTTACCCAGAGTGTTGAGGGAATGAAAGAACTGACCGAAGGAATCGACCGCTCCCAGGTAGCCGGAATCGGCTTCGGCGGACAGATGCACGGACTGGTAACACTGGATGAAAATGACAATGTCATCCGCCCGGCAATCCTCTGGAATGATGGACGTTCCCAGAAAGAAACAGAATATCTCAACAATGAGATCGGCAAAGATAAATTATCACAGTACACAGCAAATATCGCTTTTGCAGGCTTCACAGCACCAAAGATCCTGTGGATGAAGAAAAACGAGCCGGAGAAATTTGCAAAGATCGCAAAGATCATGCTTCCAAAAGACTACCTTGCATACAGACTTTCCGGATCTTTCTGCACAGATGTTTCTGATGCATCCGGTATGCTGCTTCTTGACGTAAAGAACCGCTGCTGGTCCAAAGAAATGATGGAGATCTGCGACGTTAAGGAAGAACAGCTTCCGAAACTGTACGAAAGCTGGGAAGTTGTCGGAACACTGAAACCAGAAGTTGCAAAAGAACTCGGATTCTCTGCAGACGTCAAAGTCGTAGCAGGAGCAGGCGACAATGCGGCAGCAGCAGTCGGAACAGGAACTGTTGGTGATGGACAGTGCAACATCTCCCTTGGAACTTCCGGAACCATCTTCATCTCCAGCAAAAACTTCGGCGTTGACGAAAACAATGCACTGCATTCCTTCTGCCATGCAGACGGAAGCTATCACCTGATGGGCTGCATGCTGAGCGCAGCATCCTGTAACAAATGGTGGGCAGAGGAAATCCTTCAGACCAAGGATTTCGCAGCAGAGCAGGCACCGATCCAGAAACTCGGCGAAAACAATGTATTCTTCCTTCCATACCTGATGGGAGAAAGATCACCACATAACAATCCTGACGCAAGAGGTGTATTCTTCGGAATGTCCATGGACACTACAAGAGCAGATATGACACAGGCTGTTCTCGAAGGCGTAGCCTTCGGACTTCGCGATTCCCTCGAAGTTGCAAGAAAACTTGGTATCAAGATCGAACGAACCAAGATCTGCGGCGGCGGCGCAAAGAGCCCGCTCTGGAAAAAGATTATTGCAAATGTGATGAACCTCAAAGTTGATGTTCTCGACGTAGAAGAAGGACCGTCCATGGGTGGCGCCATGTTGGCTGCTGTAGGATGTGGGGCTTATCCGGATGTTGAGACCATCGGAAAGAAGATGGCTCACGTCGTTGACACCGTTGAGCCGGAGGAAGAACTTGTGGCGAAGTACGAAGAAAAGTATCAGAAGTTTAAGAAACTGTATCCGGCCCTTAAACCACTTTTCTAGGGTACTGCCCCGATTCCCGCAGTTTGGAAACTGCAAAACCTTATGCGAGGGGAGGGCACTCGAAGTTGCGAAGGCCGTTCTCCCCTCGCGCTCCCCACCGGGCCACGCCTGGTGCATCAGGACAGAACGGGCTGACGTTAAATAATAGTATGATAAAATAACAAATTTTATTTAAGTTTTCCTTATGTTTTATAAAAAAACATAATAATCGCGACAATTTATTGACAAATGACAATAAATATGATAATCTTTTCTCACCAAGTAAATAGAGTCTCCGGTGACTGACGGAATTGTGGAGATACCACGAGGGAGCAGGAGATTTGTAACGCCGACCGTCTGGGCAGTATTTGAGGGTAACTCAGATACTGCTTTTTTTAATAAGAAAAGAGGGCTTATTAAAAATCAACGCCATGGTTGCTTGGTGACGGGGCAATCACGACAGGCGTTATCGGCAAAGAAAGGAGAAAATTATGGGATTCAAAAGTGACATCGAAATCGCACAGGAGTGCACAATGGAGCCGATCACCAAGATCGCAGAAAAAGCAGGCATTGACGACAAATATCTGGAGCAGTACGGTAAGTACAAAGCAAAGATCGATTACAATCTCCTGAAAGAAAGCGACAAAAAGGACGGCAAGCTGATTCTTGTAACCGCTATCAACCCGACACCGGCAGGTGAAGGAAAGACAACAACAACAGTAGGTCTTGCAGACGGTATGCAGAGACTCGGCAAGAGCGTTATGGTAGCTCTCCGTGAGCCATCCCTCGGACCGGTATTCGGTGTTAAGGGCGGCGCAGCAGGCGGCGGCTATGCACAGGTAGTTCCGATGGAGGACATCAACCTTCACTTCACAGGTGACTTCCATGCGATCGGAGCAGCAAACAACCTGCTCGCAGCAATGATCGACAATCATATCTTCCAGGGCAACGCTCTGAACATCGATCCAAGAAAGATCACATGGAGAAGATGCGTGGACATGAACGACCGTCAGCTCCGTAACGTAGTAGACGGCCTCGGTGGAAGAACAAACGGAATGCCGCGTGAAGACGGATATGACATCACCGTTGCATCTGAGATCATGGCAGTCCTTTGTCTTGCAAGTGACATCAAAGACCTGAAAGAAAGACTTTCCAGAATTATTATCGGATATACCTACGGTAAAGTATCCGAGCAGAAACCGGTAACAGCAGGTGACCTCCATGCAGAAGGCGCTATGACAGCTCTCCTGAAAGACGCCCTGAAACCGAACCTCGTTCAGACACTGGAACACGTTCCGGCGATCGTACACGGCGGACCATTCGCAAACATCGCTCATGGATGTAACTCCGTAACAGCAACCAAGATGGCAATGAAACTTGCTGATTATGCGATCACAGAAGCAGGATTCGGTGCAGACCTTGGTGCAGAGAAATTCCTCGATATCAAATGCCGTATGGCAGACCTGCATCCAAGTGCAGTTGTTATCGTAGCAACCGTACGTGCTCTGAAATACAACGGCGGCGTAGCCAAAGCTGACCTCAACAACGAAAACCTGGAAGCTCTTGAAAAAGGTATCCCGAACCTTCTGAAACATGTAAGCAACATCAAGAACGTATACAAACTTCCTTGCGTAGTTGCCATCAACGCATTCCCGACCGACACCAAGGCAGAGCTTGACTTCGTAGAAGCTAAGTGCAAAGAACTCGGCGTAAACGTAGCTCTTTCTGAAGTATGGGCAAAAGGCGGAGAAGGCGGAATCAAACTTGCAGAAGAAGTTCTTCGCCTCGTAGAAGAACCAAACGACTTTACTTATGCATATGAACTGGAAGGATCTATCGAAGATAAACTGAACCAGATCGTGCAGAAAGTATATGGCGGTAAGAGAGTAGTTCTTACTGCAAATGCGCAGAAGCAGGCGAAACAGCTGGAAGCTCTTGGATTTGGCAACTGCCCGATCTGTGTGGCTAAGACACAGTACAGCCTGACCGATGACCAGACCAAACTTGGGGCTCCGACAGACTTCGAAGTTACTGTACGTAATCTTAAGATTTCTGCTGGCGCAGGATTTATCGTTGCCCTGACAGGCGAGATCATGACGATGCCAGGTCTTCCGAAAGTACCTGCTGCAGAACGTATTGATGTTGATGAGACCGGAAAGATCACTGGACTTTTCTAAGAATTAAGTCTCATATTAAAAAAGTATAATTTTTGCCTTATAAGGCAGGAAAATTCAGTTTGGAAACTGAGAAAACCCTGAGGGGGAGCATCTCGAAGTTGCGAAGGCCGAAGCTCCCCCTCAGCCCCCCTACTTGGCCACGCCTGGTGCATCAAGACAGAACGGGCTGACGCTAACTGTTAGGGCTGTTTCGCTGGCGCGAAAGGCGCGGGGGTATTGGGATGACTACGTGAGGAGTAAGTCGTCTGGAAACCAACGAAGATTGGGAGTGAGAATGACTACGTGGGAAGTAAGTCGGCTGGAAACCAACGAAAATTGGGTGCTGGAATGACTCTGTAAGAAGTAATTTATTTGAAAGACCACAGAATTTTGGAAAAATGGATGACTGTAGAATGAGCAAGCCAGATTAAAGTCAATAAATGCTCTTGAGATGGTTGGCTTGGAAGATAGTATTTTAGATTCTGACCAATGAAGAGTTTTAAAATGGATGACCTAGTGTACTGTCTCATTGACTTTCAGTTAAATAACGCAGAATGTTTTTTCATCGACAAGGCGACTGAACGAGGCGATGCGGTGGCATCGTTGGGCGAAGTCAACGCAGTTCGATGGGAAAACAGGCAAGTTATTTAGCGAAATGTCAATGATACAGTACACTAGCTTAGAGTTATACTAATACAAATCAACTCACCAATAGTATGATAAAATAACAGGATATCTTCTCCATGCGAAAGAGAAGAATCCTGTTATTTTTATATACTGCGATATCATTTATACAAAGATCTTCCGACCTGATACACCAGGAGAATTTTTCAAAGGGCACTACATAAGACAAAATTTCCGTCAAACACCCAGCCCAGGGGTGGCGAGGGGACTGGCAAGTCCCTTCGAGGTTTTCATATATCCCAATATAAAAACATCCCCCCCAGGGCATCCCGCCCTGACAAGAAAGGTCAATGCAAATTAACGGGTCCAAGGGAAGTACCCTTCCTCTCTTGACAAATATATATATCCTGTTTAAAGTAAATTTATAAAATTTACACCCCATGTTATGAGGGAGGCATAGAAAAAAATGACTATAAAACAAAAATTAAACGCCCTTCGCATTCTTATGAAAGAAAAAAAGATAGACGCCTATCTGGTACCAACAGATGATTTCCATGGATCGGAATACGTAGGTGACTACTTCAAATGCAGGAAATATATCACCGGCTTCACCGGCTCCGCAGGAACTGCCATTATCACACAGGACATGGCAGGCCTGTGGACCGATGGCCGTTATTTTATCCAGGCAGCGGATCAGCTCCGCGATACGACAATAGAACTGTTCAAATCCGGCGAGCCAGGGGTTCCGACCGTGCATCAGTTTCTGAACGATAAATTACAAGAAGGCATGTGTCTTGGCTTCGACGGCCGTACCGTAAGTGCGAGGGAAGCGGAAGAATTGCAGGAACTTCTGCAGGAAAAACATATCACATTTTCTGTAAACGATGACCTGATCGGCGAGATCTGGGAAGACCGTCCGGTTCTTTCCTGTGAGCCGGTCATGGAACTGGATATCCGATGGACCGGCAAGTCCAGAGCAGATAAGATCGCAGAGATCCGTGAGCAGATGAAAGCAAAAGAAGCCGACACTTTTATCCTCACATCCCTCGATGATATCGCCTGGCTTTTGAACATCCGCGGTAACGATATCCATTGCTGTCCGGTGGTTCTTTCTTACCTTGTAATGATGGAGAATGAATTGAGATTATACGCAAATGCAGCAGCTTTTTCAGAAGAGATCCGCAGTAATCTGGAAGCAGATGGGGTAAAAATTTACCCATACGATGATGTCTATTCTTATGTTCAGAGCATCTCTTCAGATAAGAAAGTTCTGCTCTCCAGGGCGAATGTCAACAGCCGTCTCGTAAGTAATATTCCATCTGAAGTGACGATTCTGGATGAGCCAAATCTGACTCTTCTTCCGAAGGCAGTCAAGAACGAAACAGAGATGGAAAACGAGAGAATTGCACATATTAAGGACGGTGTCGCAGTAACTAAATTCATCCATTGGCTCAAGAAAAACGTCACCAGAACTAACATTACAGAACTGAGCACAGCGGAGAAATTATACCAGTTCCGCAGCGAACAGGAGCACTTTCTGGGGGAAAGTTTTGATCCGATCATTGCATATGGAACGCATGCTGCGATCGTACATTACAGCGCGACAGAAGCGACAGACATCCCGCTTGAGGCCAGGGGAATGGTGCTTGCAGATACCGGCGGACATTATCTGGAAGGAACAACAGATATCACAAGAACCATTGTTCTTGGACCTGTCACAGCCAAAGAAAAGAAATTTTTTACCGCAGTTCTGCGTGGAAATCTGAACCTGGCAGCGGCGAAATTCAAGTACGGATGCACAGGTTTAAACCTCGATTATCTTGCCAGAGGACCGCTCTGGGAACTGGGTGAAGATTATAACCACGGCACAGGACACGGGGTAGGCTATCTTCTGAATGTTCACGAAGGACCGAACAGCTTCCGTTGGAAAAACCTTCCGGGAAATCCGGCACCGGTGCTTGAGGAAGGAATGATCACCTCCGACGAACCTGGCTATTATCTGGAAAATGAATTCGGGATCCGCCACGAAAATCTTGTCCTCTGCAAAAAGGCAGAAAAGACATCTTTCGGGCAGTTTATGTGCTTCGAACCACTGACAATGGTCCCATTTGATCTGGAGGGAATCAACCCGGAAGAGATGACAGAACGTGAGCGGAAACTTCTGAATGATTACCATCAGAAAGTATATACGACCATATCACCATACTTAGATGAGGAAGAAAAAGAATGGCTGAAACAGGCAACCAGAGAGATCTGACAAAGGGTGAAAAAACCAAATACCGGCTGGCACGGGCCATGAAAGAATGTATGCAGACAACTCCTGTAGAGAACATCACAGTGAAGCAGATCACAGAGAAATGTGAGCTTACGAGACAGACTTTTTACAGGAATTTTCTGGACAAATACGACCTGATCAACTGGTATTTTGACAAACTTCTTACGAAATCTTTTGAACATATGGGACGTGGAAAGACGGTCTATGATGCTCTGGTCAAGAAGTTTACTTATATTCAGGAAGAGCAGACGTTTTTTGCGGCAGCGTTTCGTTATGACGAACAGAATTCCCTCAGACAGCATGATTTCGAGCTGATCTTACAGTTTTACGAAAATTTAATTCGTGAAAAAACTGGCAAAGTACCGGGCGAAAACGTTCATTATCTGCTGGAAATGTACTGCCAGAGCTCTATTTATATGACTGTCAAATGGGTGACAGGAGGGGTGACATGTACCCCGGAAGAACTGGCATCTATCATTGTAGATGGGATGCCGGAGAAGCTTGCAGAGATTTTTGTGAGGCTTGAGATCCTGAACTGACAACTTCAAAAATGTTGGAAATACAGGCGTTACAGAAATGTTTCCATAAACAGGAAAGATATATCTGGTTATTTTTACTGAATATGAATGCATAAATTTAGAACAAATCACGAAAGTTACAGAAAACGTTACACTTGTTGGATTCTGTAACTTTCTTTTTTATAAAACTATTGTTAAGATAATAACAAAGTTAAGGCGTGAGCGACGCAGAAAGGGATGTGATTATCATGGCAAATAGAATTAACTTAAACGGAACATCTTATCACGGAGCAGGTGCAATTGCAGAGATCGCAAACGAAGCAAAAGCACATGCATTCAAAAAAGCATTTGTATGCTCTGACCCGGATCTGATCAAATTTAACGTAACAAGCAAGGTAACAGATGTCCTTGAAAAAGAGGGTCTGGAATACGAAATTTATTCTGATATCAAAGCAAACCCGACCATCCAGAACGTCCAGAATGGTGTAGCTGCATTTAAAAAATCCGGTGCAGATTATATCATTGCAATCGGTGGTGGTTCTTCCATGGATACTGCAAAAGCAATCGGTATCATCATCGCAAACCCGGAATTTGAGGATGTAAGAAGCCTGGAGGGTACAGCACCGACAAAGAAACCTTGCGTACCGATCATTGCAGTTCCGACAACAGCAGGAACAGCAGCAGAAGTTACCATCAACTACGTTATCACAGATGTAGAAAAGAAACGTAAATTTGTATGTGTTGACCCGCATGACATGCCGATCATCGCAGTTGTTGACCCGGAAATGATGTCTTCAATGCCTAAGGGACTGACCGCTTCTACAGGTATGGATGCCCTGACTCATGCAATCGAAGGATATACCACAAAAGCTGCATGGGAAATGACAGATATGTTCCATCTCAAAGCGATTGAACTGATCTCCAAATCTCTTCGCGGAGCTGTTGAAAATACCAAAGAAGGTCGTGAGGGAATGGCTCTTGGACAGTATATCGCAGGCATGGGATTCTCAAATGTAGGGCTTGGAATCGCACATTCCATGGCGCATACACTGGGTGCTGTTTATGATACTCCGCATGGTGTTGCATGCGCTATGATGCTTCCGATCGTAATGGAATATAACCAGGAATGCACTGGAGAGAAGTATCGTGAGATCGCTCGTGCAATGGGTGTGAAGGATGTGGATTCTATGACTCAGGAGGAATATAGAAAGGCTGCTATTGATGCGGTTAGAAAGCTTTCTGTTGATGTGGGAATTCCGACCAAGCTGGAGGCTATTAAAGAGGAAGATCTGCAGTTCCTCGCTGAATCTGCACATGCGGATGCTTGTGCACCGGGTAACCCGAAGGATGCGAGTGTGGAGGATCTGAAGGATCTGTTTAGAAAGATCATGTGATTTAAAAAGATTGGGTAATCTTTTTGAATCTTGGGATTTAAAACCGCAGAGGGACTTCGCCAGTCCCTCTGCACACCCTGGGCTGGGTGTTTGATGTGAATTTTGTTGTGTGGGGAATCCTTTGAAAATTTCTCCTGGTATTTCAGGTGGGGAAGTTTTCGTGTGAAGGATTCCTCTTTTTTTGTGGGCTCCCTGAGTCTTGATTGTGGAATGGGGATGGATTGTCCTGCTGTATGTCATATTATATGTTTTTTTCAGCAGGAAATTTTTCCAAAAAACCTGCATCCTTTTTAGCAATTTCTGTGTCTAATAAGTAGAAGCACAAAAACAAAAAAGCTTTTACAACGCATTTCCTGATGACCGGTCAGAGACAGGAGAATGGAGAAGATGATGAATGAATTTTTGATAAGAAAGGCCAAAAAAGGCGACAAAGATGCATTCTGCCGGCTTATGGATGAACAGGTGCAGTGCATGTATAAGGTTGCGTTTTCCTATCTCAAAAACGATGAAGATGCTGCCGATGCGATCCAGGATACCATCCTTTCCTGTTATGAAAATCTCAAAAGTCTCAAGCAAAACAAGTATTTCAAGACATGGATGATACGGATTCTGATCAATAAATGCAAAGATATTTTGCAGAGAAAGAAGCAGGTTACATACACCGACCAGATGCCGGAGACGCCTTTTTATGAGGAAGAATATGCAGCGAAGGAATGGGCACAGGTGCTGGAACCGCTGGATAACAAGTACCGTCTGGTGATCCTTCTGTACTACATGGAAGGATTCAATATCCGCGAGATCAGTGACATCCTGGACATGAAGGAAAGCACCGTAAAATCCCGCCTTCAACGTGGCAGAAAACAGATTGCGCAGATGTATGAATATAAGGTCAGGGAGGGACGTGTTTGATGATGACTTTTAATAATAACGAAAAAGATTTTCAGGAAAAACTTCAGAAAGATACAGAAATACCGGTGATCGTACATGAGCGGATCAATCAGGCATATCGTCTGATCGAAAACAATACCGCAGTGCAGAAAAAGGCGCCGAAAGATCCATATCACTGGATGAAAATTGGCGGCAGGATCGCGGGCGGCGCAGCAGCAGTGCTGCTCATTGCTTTTGTATTTTACATGACAGATCCTGTCATGGCAAAAAATATCCCGGTTGTGGGGGGACTTTTTGAAACGCTGCAGAATAATGTAAGTTTCTTTGGAGATTTCGCAGACCACGCGACGACACTGGAGGCTGTTGACGGAGTTGATGCAGAAGGAAATAACATAGCAGAAAACGGAAATGCCGTTTCCGAAACAGAGAAAGGAAAGTGGGCAGAAGATAATACAACAGGACAGGAGGAAATAGGTGCAACTGTAGCAGACACAAATGCCGCGGTCGCAACAGCAAAAGGAGACTCAGCCTACACCAAAACAGCAGACGGCCTGACGATCACCTGCTCCGAAGTATTTGCGAACAGTCAGGCAGTCTATGTGACCATGCAGTTTAAAAGCGACACTCCATTTCCGCAGACGGAAACCCGAGCAGAAAGTGGCACACCAATTATAGATCTGGACATGACCGGCGGCGTAGATTTTAATACGGAGGCCAGTCCGGTAATCGATGGTCAGGTAGAAGGCCAGTTCCTGGATGACAATACTTATGCGTGCATTTTTCGCTATGATCTGGCAGAGGCTGCGAAAGATTATACGGAATACAGTGAGAAATACAACGAAATGACACAGCAGGTACTGGATGAGATGGGAATCACACTGGAAGATCTGGATGATCAGACAGATGAAGGGTATGCTCTGCTGGAAGAGTTTAATAATAAAGTGTCTGAGCGTGGTGGAGAATATCAGAAATATATCAAAGCTATTGATGTTCCGGACACCTTTAACCTGCACCTGGATATCACGAAGGTAAGGGGAATGGAAGCAGACTATCAGTGGTCAGAAGATGATTTTGCAAAGTATGGAACGGATGCCGGCTACTACAAATACGAAGGTGACTGGAGCTTCGACATCCCGGTCACAGTAGACGATTCCCAGACCGAAGTGATGGAACTCAACGACATAAACGATGCAGGCATCGGCCTCAGATCCGTGATTCGCACCCCATACGAACTGACCGTAAATGAACTTTACGAAGAAGGCTCCAACAGCGACTGCTTCATGGTAGCCCTCGATGCCAACGGAAATAAACTTCCATACAACGATTCTGTCGGAAACTGCAACATCTTCGCAATCCAGGACAGAGACATTTCCACCGTCGATATCTACATTCTGGACTATATCCAGTATATGGACGAGCTCAAAGGCGAAGACAACTACAACAACAACGAAACCAAACCAGAAGGCCAGAAATGGAGCGACCTTCTCGACCAATACGCAAAATACCACAAAACATTACACTTCAAATAACCCAAAGAAAAAAAGGCGGCGCGATCCCGATGATCCGTCGCCTTTTTGCTATTCTATCATTTCTAAGTAACTGCCCAAATTGGACTTGCTATATGAAAGTAAGTGGTGTATAGTATAGAACATAAACAGTAATCTAAATATTCTAATAAGTAATTTTTCAGGCAATATCTGCCACTGATTCCAAAGATGAAAATACATTAAGTATTTAATAAAACTTGTCAAAATGCTATAATGAAAATACAAAAGGAGTGTTATATGAATAATACGATTTTTGATGATGTATTCCGTACCGACTATAAAAATGACTGATTATACGAAAGACAGCATCTTTGAGAAGAATCTGCTAATGTTGTTGCCATTTTATATTATGCGATATGAGAAAAAAGGACATGATTTTAATAATAATCCGGAATTATTTCAAACACTCTTAAACGAATATGAAGAAATCCGGGTAAATCTGGAAAAGGAGCTGACAGAAACAGGAAGATCGGAACTGTATACAGATCTGACGGAACTGATTGTAAAGATTGCGGACTATATTTTCCGTGAAGAAGACGAGGTTCGGAAAGGGCTAGGTGATATTATGGGAGGAAAAGTTCTGGAACTGGAATCTGAAAGACTTAAGGCAGAGGAACAGGCAGTTGAATGTGCATCAGAAAGGGCAAAAGCAATATGGGAAGATTTCTTAATCCTGACAACAGTGCGTTTCAGACAGCGGTTGATTCAGAAATTTATGTGGATAAAACAGAACTTCTGGACTATACGAATAGAGTGATCGGTACGAAGCAGGCGTTTATCTGTAACAGCAGACCGAGAAGATTTGGGAAATCTGTTACGGCAGATATGCTTACGGCATATTACAGCAGAGGCTGTGATTCAGAAGAGATGTTTTCTCCTTTACAGATCAGCGGTAAGGATTCTTTCAAAAGATATCTTAACAAATATGATGTACTGCATTTTGACATCCAGTGGTGTCTGGAGCCGGCGGGCGGGCCTGAAAACGTGGTGGCTTTTCTTAGCGCACAGGTGATCCGGGAATTAAAGTCCATTTATCCGGATATTGTGCCTGATGAAATAAAATCTCTTCCGGATGCACTGTCAGCAATCAACACGGCAACAGGAAATAAATTTATTGTGATCATTGATGAATGGGATGTCCTGATCAGAGATGAAGCAGATAATATCGCTGTGCAGGAAGAATACATCAATTTTCTCAGAGGAATGTTCAAGGGAACGGAGCCTACGCGATACATTGCACTTGCATATATGACAGGAATCCTTCCAATAAAAAAATTAAAAACACAGTCTGCACTCAATAATTTTGATGAATTTACAATGCTTGATGCAGGGATACTGGCTCCGTTTGTTGGGTTTACAGAGAAGGAAGTCAGACAGTTATGCACGGAATATCACAGAGATTTTGAAAAAGTCAAAAGTTGGTATGACGGATATCTGTTGGACGACCAGCAGATTTATAATCCGAAGGCTGTAGTAAATGTTATGCAGAGAGGAAATTTCAGAAGTTACTGGTCACAGACAGCGAGTTATGAACTGGTGGTCCCACTGATCAACATGGATTTTGACGGACTGAAAACGGCGATCATTGAAATGATTTCAGGTTCATCTGTGGAGGTTGATACGGGTACATTCCAAAATGATACGGTAAGTTTTGCAGACCGGGATGATGTGATCACATATCTGATCCATCTCGGATATCTTGCATATGATCAGACACGGGGAAGGACTTTTATCCCGAATGAGGAAATCCGTCAGGAGTTTCTTGCAGCAACAAAGCGTAAAAAGTGGAATGAGTTACTGGAGTTTGAGCAGCAGTCAATGGATCTTCTTGAAGCAACACTTGATATGGACGAAGCAGCAGTGGCAGAAGCAATCGAAAAAATCCACATGGGATATGCTTCAGTAATTCAGTATAATAACGAGAATACTTTGAGCAGTGTGCTGAGCATCGCGTATCTGAGTACTTTACAGTATTATTTCAAACCAGTTCGTGAACTTCCGACAGGTAGAGGTTTTGCAGATTTTGTATATCTTCCCAAACCAGAATATCTCACAGATTATCCAGCACTGGTAGTGGAATTGAAATGGAACAAAAAGGCAGAAACTGCACTACAGCAGATCAAAGACAAAAAATATCCTGCATCTATCCGGCAGTATACAGGAAATATTTTGTTGGTGGGAATCAGCTATGACAAGAAAAGCAGGAAATATCAGTGTGTGATTGAGACCGACGAGAAATGAGAGAAATTTAGTATTTTACTTTTGGTGTGAAAACAGGTATGATAAAGAAAATGCCGCTGTAATTTTGTAAAGCGACAGAGCAACTTAACTATGTTTTCACACAAGGAGGAAGATTATCATGAAAATTGGTTTTATCGGCTGTGGAAATATGGCGACAGCCATGTTAAAGGGAATTCTGAAAAGTGGAGAGGTGGAAGCATCAGATATGATCGCTTCTGCGAAGTCAGACAAGACCCGCGAGAAGATCGAGAAGGAACTTGGCATCCGGAAGGCAGATAACAACGCGCAGGTGGTGGATTTTGCGGATGTTGTTTTTCTGGCAGTGAAGCCGCAGTTTCTGGAGGGCGTTCTGGATGAGATCAGGGGCAGTGTAAAGGCTGGACAGATTTTTATTTCTATCGCGCCGGGCAAGACTCTGCAGTGGCTTGGTGAGCGCCTTGGCGAAAATACAAAAGTCATCCGTACCATGCCAAACACTCCGGCGATGGTCGGAGAGGGAATGACAGCCCTCTGTGTCAATGAACTGATCACAGAAGAAGAAACTGCACTTGCTGTAAAACTCTGCGACACCTTCGGCAAGACAGAGGTGATCCCGGAGCATCTGATGGACGCCGTCGTAGGCGTTTCAGGCAGCTCTCCGGCGTATGTGTTCATGTTCCTTGAGGCAATGGCAGATGCAGCAGTTGCAGATGGAATGCCGAGAGCACAGGCATACAAATTCGCCGCACAGTCCGTACTCGGAAGTGCGAAACTGATGCAGGAGACCGGCAAACATCCGGGAGAACTCAAAGATATGGTCTGCTCCCCGGCAGGAACCACGATCCAGGCAGTCCGTGTTCTCGAAGAAAAAGGCTTCCGCAGTGCAGTGATCGAGGCACAGACAGAGTGCGTGAAGAAAGCAAAGGGAATGTGATCTTTCAGAAAAATAAAATATCAGGTGTGTGATTTTTCCACTGTAGCAGAATCCGGCAGTTGTTTTTACTGTGAGCGGAGGATGTTACAGTGGATTTTTTTTACTGTACATAGATGATATATCGCTGCTGCGATGGTTATTGAAAATATTTCTACAATTGTAGAAAAAAGGATTGACACATACATTCTACAGATGTAGAATACAATCAACTTCTACAAAAGTAGAAAATAAACACAGAAAAGGGAGCATCCATTATGAAAACAAGAAAAGCAAAAATCATGGCACTTATGGCAGCAGCAACATTGAGTATTTTTTCAGCAGGAAGCGTTATGGCGGCGGGAAACGGAGATTTTTATCCGCAGCCGGTGAATTCGGACTGGGAGGATGCTCACACGGAAGGAGCATATGCAAGTTTCACGAACGGAAGCGATTATGTGAACATTTACAAATATGCCCTGGACGATGCCAAAATCGGAGTTGCGAAATGTAATGATACCTATGAAGCATGCTATCAGACGATTTTTTCAGAAGGGAACAGCCTGTATATGGCGGTAGGATATGCCAGAGATGCAGATGATATTGGGGAAGTGAGAAAAATGGTGGAATCTATTTCCTATCCGGGAAATCCTACGTTGACAGGGAAGGATGGCAAAGGCGGATCTTCTGATAACGGATCATCGAAAGACAGCAGTTCCACATCTTCTGACAAGAATACGGATGGAAGTTCTTCTTCAACAGATACAACAGGAGGCAATTCCGGTTCCGGCAGTTCTGATTCTTCAGACAGCAGTAAAGATTCTGATATTCTTTCTACAGCTGATCTGACGCTGTATGACAGCGAGGGAAACACCGTTTCTGTAGAGAGAACCATCTATTCAGACTACAGCAGCAAATATGTCGGCGATGACGGCACCGTCTATACGACTGATGATGAGGTTTATTTTACAGATGAAAACGGAAAGACCTGGCAGGCTTTGAATGATGATACACATTACATGGGTGCAGAGCTGGGACAGCATGTTCTGGAAGATGCAGACGGCAACAGTGTGACTGTTACTGAAACTACAAATGGCGATTTTTATTATCGCGATGACAATGGTACAGGATTCACAGACAATGGCGACGGAACCTGGAGTGATGAGAACGGGAACAGCTATAATGAGATGAATTAATGATTGTATTTAAGGGAGGATGTGATACAATAAAGTTATTCCTACGTTTGTAGAAAACTGATAACAGGAGGGGCGAAGAAGTGAAAAAAACATATCAGAGGCTTCCGGAATCAGAACTCGACATTATGCTTGTTCTGTGGAATGGCACTCCGCCAATGACGAGACCGGAGATCGAAAAGGTGATCAACACAAAGAAAAACCTTGCTCCGACAACGATCCTGTCATTGTTGACCAGACTGGAAGCCAAAAATTTCGTAGAAGTGACCAAGCAGGGCAAGATGAACCTGTATACACCGCTGGTTTCTCAGACGGATTATCAGGCACATGAGAGCCGCAGTGTCCTTGAGAAACTTTATGGAAATTCACTTAAGAAATTTGTGACATCACTTTATCAGGGCAAGAAGATCAGTTCTGAAGAAATCCAGGATCTCAGCGATTTTCTTAAGGAGCTGGATGACAGGGAGGAATAACGGACAGTGGAAGTATTGGTTTTGCATATCCTGAAGCTAAATATTATTGCAGCGGTCATTATTTTGCTGGTAAAACTGCTGATGGTTCCACTCAAGGGCAGAGTTTCCGCAAGGTGGAAATATTTCATATGGCTGTTTGTGGCAGTCAGCCTTCTTATTCCGGTGCGGGTTCCGGGCAGCATTTCGCTGGTTGATCTGCAGCTGAAGAAATCCAGTCCGGACAGGATTGCCGTGCAGGAAAAAGATATTTCTGCAGCTGTACCAGAAAACGGACAGTATATTTCACAGCAGGAAACCATGCATTCGGAGAAAAGAAATGTACAGGATCAGGATTTTTCCAGACAGAAGATCCATACCGTATATGAAACTGGTAAATGGATGGAAATGGCAACAGGAATCTTTGTAGCAGTCTGGCTTATCGTGGCGGTGCTGAAACTGGCAGGAGAATTTCTGGCGTATCATCTTTCGATAAGAAATCTGGAAAGAATGAGCCTTCCGGTTACTGATCCGGTAAGTCTTCGGATGTACAGGGAAGTGTGCAGGGACAAACGGATCCGCAGGATGCCGGAACTGAGACAGAATGCAGGTCTTACTACACCGCTTCTTGCGGGGCTTTTTCATACGAAACTGTATCTTCCGGCAACCGGTTATTCTGCGGAAGAGCGAAAACTCGTATTCTATCATGAGCTGACGCATTATGTCCACAGAGACCTCTGGTACAAGATGCTTCTCAGAATCTGTGCGTCGATTTACTGGTTTAATCCATTTCTGCTTATCATGTTGAAAGAGGCAGATAAGGATATTGAAAATCTGTGTGATACTGCGGTGATTCATCGGGTGAACCAGAGCGGCCACAGGCTTTACCGACAGCTGCTCCTTCGGACGGTTGCAATGGAAAACAGGATTCCGTATGTGACGGCAAGTCTCAATGACAGTGGAATGGTGTTCAAAGACAGGATTCTGTATATGATGAGTATCAGGAAGCTGAAGAAAGGAATTTTGCCGGGTGTTTTGCTGGCATTGATGCTTGTTGGCGGGAACCTGGCATTCACGGTTTCAGCGCTTCCAGTGGGGACGGGTACATCGGCTCAGGGTAATTCTGATGGAGCGGCAGATGATGACATACCGTCTCCGGATTTTGCCCCATTTTCAGAACTGGTGGATATGCAGAATGCTCCGGCGATTTCTGATGGACAGGCTGGCGCAGGAAATGCAGAAGACGTTTCTGGCGTGGCAGAGAACTTGCAGGATAATGCCAGTAATCGGATGGAGAGCACTGCCGGGGCTGTGACAGGATCAGAGACAACGACAGATTCTGTAAGTCCTTCAACGGAAGACAGCGTGCAGGACAATACGGATTCCACAGACTCCGGGAACACTGGTGAAAACACCGATAATATCGACCACTACGCACATTTGCCAGCAGGCGTGCCATATACCAGCGGATTCAGCAGTGCTTCCGGTGTGGCATCCATCGTAGCCCCGGGAGAAGATGAGAATGATGCAAGGGTGCTCCAGGACAATGGGGACGGAACCTATTCTGATGAAATTGGATTTATTTACAGTTATCAGGGTGACGGCACCTGGGCAGACGCATACGGCAATTCCTACAGGACCTGGAATGACGAAGACTATAACTTTGGAAATCAGCTGGAACATCATGAACTCCAGAGCAGCAGCGGAAGCGTTGATGTAAAACAGACCACAAACGGTGATTATTATTACTGTGATTCTGATGGCGTGGGCTATACCGACAATGGCGACGGCACCTGGACCGATGAGAATGGGAATACTTATACGGAGTGAGTAAGCGATGAAAACAAAAGAAAAATATTTGCTCATGGCAGCTGTCATGGGAATATGTACAGCGGGCATTTCCTTAAATTGCGTATGGGCAGCAGATGCATCTCAGCAGACAGTAGAAAGTTCAGACAGTGATGAATACCTGGAACTTGGTGATTCAGAAGAGGAGCAGGCATATCGGAAATTTCTGGAAAACGGAGAAAATTTTTCAGATGTAGAAGATCTGGGAACGGTAATGTATGCTGCCTATGATATCAATAATGACAAAACGAAAGAACTGATCGTGCGGGGAATGGACAGCGATAATGCATACAGATACCTGTTTTATAGATATGAAGACGGTGAAGTAAAGTCAGATGGTTCTATGACAAACTGGCAGAATGGTGGAGAAGGTGAGATGTATTATATACCAGATAAAAATGTATTTGTAGTATACATGCGCCTGGCTGACCATAAAGAATATAAAATCTATCAGTTAAAAGATACTGTAGAACAGAGGATATCCATACACAGGCAGAGTCTTGATGTACAGGGAGCCGACGGGAAATATCACCGGGAGTATGCATATAGCGTCGAGAAGCCAGATAAAAACGAAAGTACAAAAACCATCACAGAAAAAGAATGGAATAAATTCGAATCGGCACTTGTAGAAATTCCATTTTATGACTATACAGTAAAGGCAGATACGCAGTTCTCAGAAGAACAGATTGCCGCATTAAAAAAATCTCTGGGAGTTCCAGATGAGATTACCGTAAGCTGCGAAGCCGGAGAGCCTTTTTATTGGGAAGCCGGAGGTCGCTGGCTGGTGAGTATGGGATTATATGATGAGAATGGAATATTCCTTGCAGGAGCAGAGATTGATCCCGATACGCTGGAACTCGAAAGAGAAATTGCACCTTATAATGTGGATGCAATTGCAGGACAAAATGAACCTGCACAGCAGAGTGCCACTACTCCATTTTATGGAATCTGGTGTTATGGAGGCAAAAGCGAAGAGGATGCAGATGCTTATGCGCAAAGCATGAGAAGCAGCGGCTATGATGCACAGGTATTTGTCACAACAGACTGGAGTAACCTCAATCCAGAAAAATTTTATGTAGTCACAGCAGGTATATATCAGTCCGAAAGCGAGGCAAATGCAGCATTGGCTTCCGCGCAGAGTTTTTGTGCAGATGCTTATGTGAAGTATTCCGGAGATTTCCAGGGATGAGATTACAAAGATAAAATAAATGAGCGTTTTTCGAAAATCAGATCGGAAAACGCTCTTATTTTATGGAATAATTCAGGATAAAATAAAATATAAAGAAACTTCAACAAAATGTGCTATCTTATTTGTAGGACATAC
>NZ_QULA01000023.1:0-62027 GCF_003481595.1 Blautia sp. OM07-19 | reverse complement strand
AATTTGCGTGTCTAACTCATCACTGAAAGTAACGAGAATGCGACACGCAGTTATTCAAGGCATTTTCCTTCTATTTCAAGAAATTACTTATTACGTTTCTTTTCTTTTTTCCCATGTCAGTCTTTTTGAGGATAAAAAACTGTAGCAGACAACCTGCTGCTGTCAGTATAATTCCGAGGCCCAGAGTCACCGGTAAACTTGTCAGCCCCAGGGAACTGTATATCTCTTCATAATCTAAGGCGAATACACCCAGCATGAATCTGCCCCATGTTACTGCAAGCAGTGAACTCGGCAGCACTGAAGAATACTCTTTTGCACGGAATGTGGCAACTGCTGCGATTATCGAAACCAGAAGTGTTATCACAAACACTATCCGACACACTATCATGTTCCATCCGCTAAAGCCAGAATCTGACAATAAAATCATCAACAAAATATTAACATTCATCAGCAGAAATGTATTAATTACATCTCCCAGATTTCTTGCCTTTACATATATTATTACCAGTATAATCAAGATTATTACCGTAAGTACCGCTTCTATCCCGCCAGAACTCCCGCCATCGCCATCTTCATCCATCGAAAAGCTATACAAAAACCAAAAAATCGGCATCGGCAAAGATAAAAACCATATTAAATAGTAAACCTTCTTCCAGTAAGAGCCTGCAGCCCAGCACAATATCATGGCTGCCAGCCCCAGAATCCCTAATACCATTTTTCCGCCTCCATTCTTTTTGATGCCTCAGTATAGCATTTTCTTTTTACATATTTGTTCTTTTTTATCTTCCGGTGCTGTACTTCACGATCAGCAGCTCCACACTCAGCACATCCTGCAGTCTGCCCGTCTTCACTGCTTCCTCCGAATCCACAAAATCCACTTCCGCCTGTTCAAGCTCCTCCGTACTGTACGCCCGTGCACAGGTCAGCAGATTCCGTGCCGCAAACGACGGCACACCAAGTCTTGATGCGATCTCACTCTGCGCCGCACCCTCTCCTGACATCTTCTTTGCCAGCGTCATCTGTCGGAACTGCTTTGACAGAAGGAACAGAATCCTCATCGGCGGCTCCCTGAGGGTCAGGAGGTCATTGTAGAGATCCAGTGCTTTCCTCTGGTTCTTCTCCGTAACTGCACGGACCATCTCAAAAATCTTATTCTCCGTCCGTGTCGTACAGATCTCCTCAATATCCTCTGCCGTAACCACATCACGTCCCATCGTAAACGTGATCAGCTTCTCCAGCTCATTCCGGATATTTCCCATGTCCGTCCCTGTCTTCGTCAGAAGAAACTCCATATCACGTGTCGTGATCTTTCGTCCCTCACGTCCGAGGATTCCTGCTGCCCATCTCATCAGAGTTTTTTCATCCTGTTTTGCGAACTCCACGATTCGCCCTTCAGCCTTGACTGCCTTGTACATACGGCTTCGTTTATCCACTTCTTCTTCCACAAAAACCATCCGCACATAATCCGGCAATGTCTTTATATAATCAGCAAGTTCATCACACTTGTTCTTAAAAAAACCAGAGTTTTCCACAAGAATCACCCTGTAATCCGCAAAAAAAGGCATCGTTTCACAGAGATCGATCATCTCCCTCACTTCGATTCCCTTTCCCTCATATTTGCTGAAATTCATTGTATCGTCATCCGGGTTCAGAGCTTTTATCAGTTTATCCTTGTACTGGATCTTCAGATAGGCTTCATCCCCGCACAAAAGATACACTCGCCTGAAATTCCCTGTCTTGATATCTTCCTGTAAATTTTTCACAAAAAAATCCTCCTGAAAATTGTCCCTGTTCTTTCCTCATAAACAGAAAAAATAAGATTCCCGTTCTCTTCTCTGCCATTACAACTCAGTTTTCCAGCCGGATACAGATCCATAGAACTGTTGAAACGATACAGCTGCAGCGCATGATTTTCTCTGATTCCTTTCGGCTCAATAACAATCGTATAAACAGTTTCCCCATCCGGCACAATTGAGTCAAATGTAAAATCAAGCTGAGTTTCTGCAATCTGCTGTGCACTCAGAAATGCTTCTGCCAGTTTCTTCCCTTCTTCATCCTGAATCAGCATCTGACACCCACCGTCCGGTACTGCACCATTTTTGAGATAGCCCTGTACCAGAATGTGATCAAACGCCGATGAAGCCACAAATGTCTGCGTAACCCTGTCACCAGAAACAATATCCTGAAGATTCTGTCCCACCCGGTAAATATTCCGGACAGAAAACTCTCTCCACTCCGTTTCTTCCACAAACAACGGTCTGTACAGCAAAATCGCCAGCATCACAGCCAGGATTGCAGTTACTGCTCCCCAGCCTCTTTTTCGGATCAAAACCGGCACAATATGTTCTGTTTCCAGTTCCCCATTCTGCAGCAAACGGTATCCATCTGCGGCAAGAAAAAGCAATATTCCCACCATTCCAATACTGTAACGGTTCTGTGCCTCCCACATCAGATAGAAAAGAATATTTCCAAGCAGCACAAGCCTCAATAGCATTCCTGTGCCCATCCTTCCACTTATCATAGATGCAGCCGTTCCTGCCAGCGTCAGAAACAGAATCATCACATAAAAAATCTGCGCCCAGTATAGAAACAGATCATTTTTTTCTCCACAAATATATTGAAAAGCTCTGGAATCTTTCAATGGATAAAGCCATTCCGACTGAAACCCGCAGGAACCATCCTGCCAGACAGTCAGCATTTTTTCTCCCGCAAGAGAAATTGTACCTTTTACACCCAGATTTCTGATTCTTTTCCCTGCTTCCTGCAGATCTGCTTTTGTCTTTGCTTCTTCTCCGGGGATCCGGGCTGTAAATTCTACATCTTTCTTTTTGTAAGTTCCATCTCCTCCAACTCCCATCATTACAAAATGAGCCGGTGGAAATGCTTTATCGGAACTGTCAAAATCTGCATAATGATTTCGAAGCATGCCTGTCCCGGCCCAAGTCAGACCACATATCACCAGAAAAGGAATCAGACATGCAGCCAGTCTGCACCGATTCCAGCCTTTCACACAGACTGCCATGATCAGAAACGCAATCAGAAGGATTCCCTCTGTTATCCGGATTCTCATTCCGACCGCAGTAAAAATCCCTGTACATGCCGCATAGATTATCTGACTTCGTAAATTCACCGCTTTCCACGTCTTCCATCCGAAATAAATTCCCGCACTCAGAAACGGAAGCAGGCATACAGTTGTATAATGCCACGGAATCCATATATAAATAATCGGATCAAAAAGACTCAGAACCGCCACAAGAAATCCCCGATGGATATCCTCAGTTTCACATGCCAGTTTCCACATGAACAGCAGCGCAAGATCAATGCTTACTAGTCCCAGAAGATGAGAAGGCCAGTATAAACCGGATACTCCCAGTTTTCCCGCAGCTTTTAGAACCCAGTACAGCAAAATCGTAACCGGATGATTATGTGGATAACGCTGAAAATACGAATCATAAAAATCCGGTGAAATATGTCCATCCGTCTGCATATACCAGGCTTCATCCAGAACCAGAAGGTTATCATACCCTACCCAGTAACGCACATAATACAGATACAGGAACTGTAATACCAGAATCAGGAGGAAAACAATGGCAGTTGCCTTCATAAGTGTATGTTTTTTCCATGAGCGGCACCAGTCTGCCAATTTCACAAACAACAGCAGCAGAAATATACTTCCTGCCAGGATCAGTGGAAACACCGTTCTGTTTTTCAGTATGTTTTTTGCCTGGGGAATGGTACACAATGCATGAAAAAACACCCACCCAAGACACCCCAAAAGCAGGAATGATGTCAGATACAAAACCGTCTTTCGCATACGCTCCATGTCTTCCACCTCCTTCTGATTTATTTTCCTGTTTATCATACTACAAAACAGCTGTAGATTCTACGCTGTTTTTTCGTTACAAAAAGTTTTCATACGTATAGAATGCCCATCTGTATAAACCGTGATCGCCCCGTTTTTCATCGTATATTCCGTCCGGATCCCGTTCTCTTCAAGACGTGCCGTCGTTTCCGGTGACGGATGCCCATACGTATTGGATTCCGAGCAGGAGATCACCGCAAGTTCCGGCTTTATCTTATCCAGAAATTCCTGGCAGGTAGAATACCGTGACCCATGATGTCCTACTTTAAGAAAATTCACATCATCAAGTTTCGGAAGCAGCTTTTTCTCCGTCTCCGCTCCGATATCACCAGTAAAAAGCCCCCGGAATTTCCCGTACCGTAGTTCCATCACAATCCCTTCTTCATTTACATCCGTCCCCTTCGCACCTGTCTCTGGCGACAGGATTTCCAGAGAGCCATCCCCAAACCGCAGTTTCTGCCCCTGATGAAGCCTCAGCACAGAAATCCCGCACCTCTTCGCCTGCTCCTCCAGTTCATAATAGACCTCCTCCGGTGCCTTCCAGTCCGGGAGGAGCAGATTTTTTATACGCAGTGTTGTGAGATGTTTTTCCTTCAACGTCAGCAGTTCCTGTACGCCACTGATATGATCAAGGTCTGTATGTGAGATCAGCATGGCATCCACCACCGAAATCCCCTGATTTTTCAGATATGGAAGGATCTGATACGACGCAACCTTTTTCTTACTGCTGCTTCCACCATCCACCATGACCGTTTTGCCGCCCGGAAGCTGTATCACGATCCCGTCCCCCTGTCCGATATCCAGACAGGTGATCGAAATCAGATTTTTCTGTCGGAATCCCAGAATAAAAATGCTCACACAGACAACAGCAACACAAATCCCTCTCGACAGGACTCTCCACACACGGTACGCTCCTTTTTCCTTCAGGAACAAAGCGATCTGTATCCCGCCAAACAGAAGGACATAATACACCACGCACTGCCATATCTCCGGCGCGCCGCCGATCCATGTACAAAACGGAACGGCCCCTGCCAGCACGCAAAGTTTCTCGTAAAGCATCAGCAGGATTTTTCCCGGAATCAGACAGATCCCGGCAGCGGAAATACTCATAAATCCAACAGCCACACAACACAATCCGCAGATCAGCACCACACTTACCGTAGGAAGCACGGCCAGATTCAAAACGATTCCCAGAACTGATACCTCACCATACATCCGAAGAAGCACCGGCAGCGTTGTAAGCTGCACGGCAAAGGATGACAGAAGTGTTTTGACCCACGCACGCTCACTGCCCACCAGACGGTTCAGGGCAGGTGCCACGATTCCCAGACCTGTCACTGCCCCGAATGAAAGCAGGAAGCTGCTGCTGTACAGGTACGCCGGTGTATCGAGCAGCAAAAGTATCGCAGACACAGCCAGTGCAGTCAGAAAATCATAGCTTCTCCCCAGAATCCGCGCTCCGACTGCCAGCACAAACATGCAGACAGCGCGCATTGCGGACACACTGCTTCCTGTCAGCATCCCATACTGAAGGATCACACTCAGTGAAAGAAATCCTGCCCATCCATTGCCAAATGAAAGCTTCTTGAGTAACGAAAACAGTCCCATTCCGAGTACGCTGATGTGTAGTCCGGAAATAGCCAGGATATGCACCATCCCCGCCATCTGATACCGCAGCCTCACCTCCTCATCCAGACCGCTTTTTTCTCCCAGCAGCATCGCCTGGTAGATTCCCGCATCCTCTCCCGCTGTTTCCTGCAGGATTTCGCCGATTCGCCCCCGAAGTTCTGTCAGGAACTGTCCATACTTTGAATAATTCCTGCCTTTTTTCTGTATAATTCCATTTTTCAGGAAATAATAAATCCCCTGGCAGGCATAGTACTGCTGCGAATCAAATTCGCCTGGATTTCTGGGTGCAGAAACCCGCTCCAGCTCACCACCGACCTGGATAACCATACCTGTTTTCAAATTTTCTTTTGCATTTTTCTCCAAAAACACTCTTATATTTCTGATGGGAATTCGCTCTGACTGACAGAGCAGAAAGACTTGTTTAAGATAGACAGAAAGAGAATATTCCGTGTCCTGGCACCGCTGTACTTCCCCGCAGATCACAGCCGATGGATGTGACTCTATATATTCCCGGACCTCACGCGGCAGCGGATTCCCTCTTATAACAGGAATCCCTGCCAGGTCCAGAATACACAGACACAACATCAGGAACACGCACGCACAACACACTGGTCTTTTACGCATTCCCTGTCCTTTCTGTATAGAAATGCCTTATGATTCCTCGTCCTCATCCGGAATTACAAGGTCTTTGTTTTTTTCATAAAATTTGTAGAGCGGCAGATTCTTCTGGAAGTTTCCTCCACTGTTTCCTTCAATGGAAATCTGTACCTTATCCGCCTCACAGGAATCCACAATGGAATTCACCACCGAATAAACAGAAATATTTTCTGCCACATCCAATGCTGCATCCTGGAACTCACTGTTCAGGTCAAGATAACAGATTCTGTCTGCCGTAATCACATTGATCGCCATAGTATTCTCTGGAATCGTTGCATAATGTCCGTCCTCCAGAGGTCCCTTGGCAAGCTGTTCCAGAACAACACGCTCTTTTGGGAGCGTCCTTCTGTAATAAACATTTCTTGTTTCTTTCAGAAGTCTCTTACCGCTCTTGTCTGCAAAATACAAGGTAAACGTATCGTATCGATAGTTGTCCTCATTTTTCTTTGATACTTCCACAAATGTACTGTCCGTCATATCCCCGATCTCCTGGTTTCTGGAGTCTTTAAGCGGCTGACCTGCCACTGTAAAACGGATCTTCGCAATATCCGGTATCTGCAGAAATGTCTGGACAATTCCATCTCTGGTAAGAACTTCCCTTACTTTGCTCATTTCTGAATATTCTTTGCTGAAATCTATGATCAGCAGATTATCCTGCAGATCATAAGAACTTACAGAAACATTTTCCGGAAGAAGACTGATTCCGTCTTCCGGTACTTCTCCGTTCCCTAATTTCTGTAACAGAGCTTTTACCATGTATTCTTTTGTTTCTTCTTTTGGCTCATAGGGTTCACTCTTGAGCGCAGTCTCATTTGTATTGAGATAATAAAAATTATATTTACTGTCTTCTTTCTTTGACTGTATGGTTTCTATGCTGCATCCTGCAAACAAGGTACAGACCATCAGCGCCAGAAGAAGCACTTTTGATATTCTCTTCATCCGGCACCTCCTACGGAATATATGACAGTGGGACACGAACGGAAAAAGTAGTTCCTTCCCCTTCTTTGCTGAATACCTTGATCACTCCATGATGCATGCCGATCGTACTTCTCGTGATCGCAAGGCCAAGTCCTGTTCCTCCGATCTCTCTGGAATGAGACTTATCCACCCTGTAAAATCTCTCAAAGATACGGCTCAGAGAATCCTCCGGAATACCCATTCCGGAATCAGCAACTGTCACATAGAAGAACTTGTGATCCGCATCCAGCGACACTCTTACCCATCCGTCGTCTACATTGTACTTGATCGCATTTTCTACCAGGTTACTGATCGCAGATGTAAATTTCAGCTCGTCCACATCTGCCTCCACCGGGCGGAAACTGTCAAGAATCAGATCGATGTTTCTCTTGTCCGCGATCGGACGCAGGCGCTTCAGGATATCCTCCAGCAGCTGGTTGATCGACATATGCTGGATCTGAAGATCTGCGTTTTTCTTATCCATCTTGACCAGCGTCAGAAGGTCAGTGATGATCCTGTTCTCACGGTCGATCTCCGCTGTGATGTCACGCATAAACTCCTGATACAGATCCTCCGGGACACCCTGCTGTCCTACCAGGGAATCTGCGAGGACTTTCATGGAAGTCATCGGAGTCTTGAGTTCATGAGAGACATTTGATACAAACTCCGATCGTGACTCATCCAGAACTTTCATTCTGGCAAGCATCTTGTTAAAGGCATCTGTGATAAGTTCTGTCTCTGTATAGTCCGGCACACTGATCTCGTCCTGCTGATAGCCATCTGTCAGGTCTTCAATTGCCTTGGTAACTCTCGCAAGCGGTTTTACCAGGACAGTCGACAGGATATACGCCAGAAACAGCGATAATACAATAATAATACAGATGATCAGGATTCCTTTCTGCTCCAGATCTCCTGCTATGGCAGCGATCTCACTTCCGGAAATATTCACCAGCATGGCTCCCTGAACCTGAGACACATCTGCACTTTTGACCGGAACTACCAGTTCGATCATCTGTCCGATCTTTTTAAACTCGTCAGAATCACCATTCTTAAAACAGCGTATCACCTTGGACGAAACAAGAGTTCTACCCTCTTCCACATGATAGGTATCTCTGACTATCTTGAAATCTCTGTCAACCACAAGGATTCTGCCGCCATAGACATTAGACAATAACTCCAGCTTGCTGTTGACAGCCTCGGAGCTGGAGTCATTGAGATAATTTTCCTTGATGATCTGGTCGCAGAGAATCGCGCATTCTGTGCGTACTGCACTCACACTTACTTCCACTGCCTGATTTTCGTAATAGTGTATCATCAGTTGTGTCACGATAATTCCCGGCACGATTCCCAGAATAATAAGGATAATAAAGATACGAAAACGCAGACTTTTAAAAAATTTTGTCTTTTTTTTCGTTACCATGGGTTATGCCTGGAAATAGTATCCTACGCCCCATTTGGTGTGTACATACTTCGGCTCACTGGGATTCGCCTCAATTTTTTCACGAAGACGGCGGATATGTACATCGACAGTACGGACATCACCCGGATATTCATATCCCCATACGATATTCAGAAGATTCTCACGGCTGTAAACCTTGTTCGGGTTGAATACCAGAAGTTCCAGCACATCAAATTCCTTCGCTGTCAGATTGATCTCTCTGTCTGCAATAAATACACGACGGCTCTCGCAGTCCAGCTTAAGGTCACCTGCCTGGATTGTCTTTGCTTTTTCTTTCTCTTCATGTTCAGAACGGGCACGACGCATAATGGCTTTGATACGTGCCTTGACCTCAAGGATGTTGAACGGTTTGGTGATATAATCATCTGCACCGTAGTCCAGTCCCAGGATCTTGTCCATGTCTTCGCCTTTGGCAGTAAGCATAACGATCGGCACATTGGAAAATTCCCGGATCTGCTGGCATACTTCCAGCCCGTCCATCTTCGGCAGCATCAGGTCCAGAAGGATAATGTCGTATTTATTCTCCTTCGCCTTCTCCACCGCTTCTTCTCCATCGTAAGCACAGTCCACTTCCATTCCGTCCTGTTCCAGATTAAAGCGGATTCCTTTTACGATCAGTTTTTCGTCATCTACTACTAAAACTTTTCTGCTCATTCCATTCTCCTTATTTTACTGCAATCTTATCCTTTATCATTGAAAAGGTACTTTCTTTGATTCCGGGGACCTGCATGATCTCCTCGATGCTGGAAAAACCTCCGTGTTCCTCCCTGTATGCAAGGATCGCCTGTGCCTTGGAATCTCCAATGCCTGACAGTGTCTTGAGCGTCTCGGCATCTGCTGTATTCAGATTGACAATTCCATCTTCTGTACCCATGCTTTCTCCCGTTCCTGTAGTCTCAGGTACCGCCGGAACAAAACTGCCCTCCTCTGCTTCCTGAACAGTCGGTACATAAACCTGCTGTCCGTCACTGAGTGGCTGTGCCTGATTGACAGAAATTCCGGAAGCCTCTTCCGTCATTCCTCCCGCTGCCTCGATCGCCTGAAAAACACGGCTGTCCGGATCCATCTCATAGACTCCCGGCTGATTCACAGCGCCACAGACATCCACAAAAATTTCCTGCGGTTCAGGTGTCACTGACGGAATTTCGTCAGTCATCTCTCTTTCCTCCTGCTCTGTTTCTTCTACAGTATCAGAAGTATCTTCCTGGCTTTCAAGCAATATCTCATCACTTCTCGCGCCACATCCCGCACAGAAAATCCCTGTAAAAAGCGCGATCGACAAAAGCACTGTACAGTATTTTCTTATTGATTTTGTGATAATACCGGTTCACTCCCTTCTATATTAAGGCAGTCTCCCCCCGGTATATACTTGACCATGTCTTATTTTACCCAATTCCCCTGTGTTTTACAATAGGAAACTTCTATTCTTCCAGGATTACCCTTATTTCTGCCATTTAAAGATCACGATCCCGGCGATCGCGATCAGCATTCCCAGGACTTTTCTCCACTCAAAAGGCTCTTTATCCACGCCAAAAAGCCCCATCAGTTCGATCAGATATGCAACGATCAGCTGCGAGATCACGATCAGCATGGCTGCTTTTGCAGGACCGAGTGCGCCCATGCTCTGGATCACGGTGATCGTGATAAATGCTCCGATCACGCCTCCAAGAAGTGTGTATTTATTCTCCACCTGCCATAACGCAGAAACGCTCTGCCGCCCTGTAAAAAGCCACGCGGCAACGCAGACTGCAAAAGCCGAGAGCTGCACCCAGCCCGTCGATACCCACAGGCTGCTCTGTTTCGTCACTTCCGTATTAAAAACTCCCTGAATACTCATCAATGCACCTGAGATCAGTGCTGCAAGAAATCCCCACATAGTAATATCCCTCCGCAATATGCAATGCAATAAAAAGAGACTGGTTTATCAATTCCAGTCTCTTTATCCTGTTTAATATCAGCATATACGGATCTCGGTATTTTTATACACTTTAATATCTGCTGTTATTTTTCACTGTTTCTGAACTCTTCGTCCTTTTTCTGTGCTCTTTTTTTCTTGATCCACTGAAATCCCTGATAGAGCAGCATTCCTACAATGTAGATAACAATGACTGCACCGAACATATACATCGTGGATCCTGTTGAATTTCCCATACAGCACCTCCTATTTCAGACGTTTTTTAGAAGACTGCGCAGTACTTTTGTTGAAAGCAGCCCCGCTGCATCCGCCGCAGCTTCCACAGTTGCCGCTGCATCCACTGCAGCCCATGTGTTTACCTTCTTTAGCATTTTTTACATTTTTGTAGATTATGTATGCACAATATCCAAGGATCAAAGCCATGATAATAATATTTGCCAGCATTTCACTCATCCTCTCTTTAAATACTGCCAGTCATATAAAGTGAAAACAGAGGCCGGACACATCAACTGCATCCAGCCCCTTTATTATTTCATAATTTCTTATGCCTGTACAGAACGTTTGGAATAAACTTTCTGATCTTTGTATGGATCTGGTCTGAACAGCAGGAACAGCATTGCGATAAGTACTACGAATCCTACTACAGTACCGATACCAAATGCTCCACCAGTTACGAAAGAACCGATCTGATAGAAGCAGAGGCAAACGATGTAAGCGAATACGTTCTGGAAGAGAATTGCGAACCAGAACCATTTCTTGTCGTTCATTTCTTTTGCCATTGTTGCGATAGCTGCAAGGCAAGGAGAATCAAGAAGGTTGAACATCAGGAAGGAGAAAGCTGCGATTCCTGTCGGGAACCAGCTTGCAACACCTGCTGCAACGTTTACTGCATCTTCTGTATCACCAGCTACGTTAGCCAGGACACCCATTGTAGATACGATAGCTTCTTTTGCTGTGAAACCGGAGATAGAAGCTGCTACCGGCTGCCACTCGCCAAATCCAAGTGGTGCGAAGATCGGAGCGATCACACCGCCGATTGCTGCCATAAGGCTGTCTGCGCTGTCTTCTACCATACCGAATCCACCATCTGTGAATCCAAATCCACCAAGGAACCACATTACTACACAAGCAAGGAACAGGATTGTACCAGCTTTGATGATGAAGCCTTTCAGTCTTTCCCATACGTGAAGGAGAACTGTCTTAGCCTGCGGAATATGATACTGCGGAAGCTCCATTACGAACGGAGCCGGTTTACCGGAGAACGGTTTTGTTTTCTTAAGGATGATCGCTGCTACAAGTACAGCTACGATTCCGATAAAGTACATCAGAGGAGCGATAAAGGAGCTCTCTGCATATCCTGCGGTCTCACCAGCAATTACACCACCCATAAGAGCGATAACCGGAAGTTTTGCACCACAAGGAATAAATGTTGCTGTCATGATAGTAAGACGTCTGTCATTATCCTGCTCGATGGTCTTGGAAGCCATGATTCCAGGGATACCGCATCCAGAAGAAATAAGGAGCGGAATGAAGCTCTTACCGGAAAGTCCGAAGTGACGGAATACACGGTCCATAACAAATGCGATACGTACCATGTAACCACAGTCTTCAAGGATGGACAGGAACAGGAACAGGATTGCCATCTGAGGAACGAATCCAAGTACTGCACCAAGACCACCGATGATACCGTCAACTACAAGTCCCATTACCATATCGCCAGCGCCGATGCTGCCGAGGATATTGCTTGCGAAGTCCTGAATAGCTACTACGAATACATCATTTGTCCAGTCTGTTACGAATGTACCAACTGTTGTTACAGATACATAATATACTAACCACATGATCGCGATGAAGATCGGGATACCAAGGATACGGTTGGTAACGATACGGTCGATCTTATCGGATACGGTAAGTTTGTCTTTACCTTTCTTAACAGTTGTGTTTACGATCTTCTGGATGAAAGTATATCTCTCATCTGTTACGATACTTTCCATATCATCGTCATGTTTCTTTTCGATCGCCTGACGTTTGCTGTCTACAGTAGACTGTGCGGAAGCGGAAAGTTTGATGGATTCCTTTACTTTCTCATCGTTTTCAAGGAATTTGATCGCATACCATCTCTTCTTGTCTTCTGTGATAGATTCCGGAAGGACATCCTTCACATCAGCGATAGCTGCTTCCATTTCTTTGGAGAAGACTTCTTTTGGAAGATCAGCGCTGCTCTTCTTTGCTGTTTTGATTGCTTCGTCGATCAGTTTGTCAAGACCTTCGCCCTTCAGTGCGGATGTCTCAACGATCGGGCAGTCAAGCAGCATGGAAAGACGCTTAACATCGATCTTGATTCCTCTTTTTTCAAGAAGGTCTGCCATGTTCAGCGCGATGACAACCGGAACACCGGTCTCAACAAGCTGAGTGGTCAGATACAGGTTACGCTCGATGTTTGTTGCATCGACAAGATCGATGATAACATCTGGGTTCTCTTTCAGGACATAGTCACGGCTGACTACTTCTTCCAGAGTGTATGGTGACATGGAATAGATACCAGGAAGGTCAGTTACGATAACATCCTCGCCTTTTCCTCTTTTGCCTTTTAATTTACCTTCTTTTTTCTCTACAGTAACTCCCGGCCAGTTTCCTACATACTGGTTAGCGCCCGTTAATGCGTTGAACATTGTTGTTTTACCACAGTTCGGGTTGCCGGCAAGTGCAATCTTAATTGCCATTTTTTCTTACCTCCTTAATCCCTCTTTGTTGCAGCCATAAGGCCGCTCAACAAAACTTTAATTCTTATGTACAGAACATGATTCATTGCTGGGAACAGCAATCCTTATTTTACCTGTACGCACTGAGCATCGTTCTTTCTTACGGATAACTCATAGCCTCTTACAGTGATCTCAACAGGATCTCCAAGCGGAGCGACTTTTCTGATGTAGATTTCGCTTCCTTTGGTGATTCCCATATCCATAATGCGTCGTTTGTAAGCGCCGTCTCCCTCAATCTTAGTTACAACAACGGTACTTCCGACTTTTGCCTCACCTAAAGTCATTGTTCTGTCTCCTTTCCTCTTGTTGATTTATTATATATACTTGACGCCCCTGACGAAGTGCTCCATTGCTTCGCAATTCCACACTTCTACAGACATTCGGAATCCGCTGATTTTCTTCGAAAATCGCTACTTCCTCATGTTTGGCGGGTTTCAAATTCATCCGCTAATGTATGCAAGCATACAACGTGGCTGCAATTTTAAACCCTGGGGCTGTCAGATCATAATATGCTTTGCCATATCTGAGTTGACTGCTACACGGGCATCTTTGACGTTAACGATTACATTGCCGCCGATCGCAGACACTACTGAAATCTCTGTACCTGTTACAAATCCAAGGTTTGCGAGAAATCTTCTTGTTTCTTCATTTCCACCGATCTTGAGAATTGTATTTACTTCGCCGATTCCGGCCATTGTAAGTGGCATCATGGTATCTACTCTTCTTTCTCTAATGATAATTTTTTTCGTTTAAAAAGACCGCAGTCACAGACCACTTCCTTTTTCTACTAAGTTAGTATATTCTAACGTTGGTAAGCTGTCAAGTACTTTTTTTCGTTCTATATAACCTGCATTCGTTAATCATAACCATAATTTGCATCATAAAACTTTTATTTGTCGCAAGTGACTCTTGTTTGTTATATGCAATATTCGTTCGTTTTGCATAACTATTGTGCAAATTTGTATAAAAAAATTCCTGCCTTTCCGGGCAGGAGTCTCTGTTTGTGCCAAAATATGCAATTATAAAAAACATTGGATTTTTGCGGTTTTCTCTGCATTCATCTTGTTCCGGACGCGAAAATATGATATGATATCAATAATACAAAGCAATACGAGATTATGCAAACAAACGCATGATTTCTTTCAGCAGAATTGGGGTGTAAGAATGCATACAAACGAATCCGCCGAAAACTATCTGGAAACGATTCTTATCTTAAGCAAATCCCATCCGGTCGTTCGCTCCGTAGATGTTGCCTCTGAACTTGGATTCAAGAAATCCAGCGTCAGCGTTGCCATGAAGAAGCTTCGTGAGACCGATCAGATCACCGTATCACCTGAGGGATACCTTTACCTGACCGAATCAGGACGTGCAACCGCAGAGAAAATTTACGAGCGTCATCTCTTTCTTTCTGAGTGGCTTGAGAAACTGGGTGTTGACCCGGTTGTTGCAGCAAGTGATGCCTGCAAGATCGAGCACGTGATCAGTACCGAGAGCTTTGCCGCGATCAAGAAACACATTGATCTTAACAGTATGGAATAATATATTTCTATCAGATATCAGATTTGTACAGTAGTTTCAAAAGGCAGGAGCCTGGCAGTTACGCCAGGCTCTTTTCTAATTTCTCGATCATTTCATCGATATTTTCTTTTGTGATAACAAGCGGAGGTACAAGACGGAGTACGTCGCTTCCTGCTGAGATCACAAGAAGCCCGTTCTCAAGTGCCTTTGTCACAACACTTCCCACAGTCGCTCCTTCGATCACCAGTCCCTGCATGAAACCTTTTCCACGACGTGCTGCGACGATCGGGTATTTTTCCACAAGTGTGTCGAGTTTTTCCTCTAAATATGGGGTTAATTCCTGTACATGTGCCAGGATACCGGCCTGCTCAAAGATATCAAACACCTTGCTGACAGCTGCACATACAAACGGGTTTCCACCATAAGTTGTGCCATGATCTCCCGGTACGAGAGATGCTGCTGCAGCTTTTTCCCCGAGGACAAATGCCCCGACCGGGACACCGCAGCCAAGTGCTTTGGCACAGGTCATCACATCCGGTTTGACACCGTAGGACTGCCATGCGAAGTAATATCCGGTACGTCCCATACCGCACTGGATCTCGTCAAAGATCAGGATAATATCATTTTCGTCACAGAGTGCGCGAAGTCCCTCAAGGAATTCCTTCTGTGCCGGATAGATGCCGCCCTCTCCCTGTACGACCTCTGTGATGATCGCGCAGGTCTTGTCTGTGATCTGTGCTTTGACGCTCTCAAGATCATTGAAATCCGCAAATTTAACACCGCCGATCAGTGGTTCGAACGGCTCTCTGTAATGCTCTGTTCCTGTGACAGAAAGAGCTCCCATGCTTCTTCCGTGGAAAGAATGGTTCATTGCGATGATCTCATATTTCTGTGATTCTTTGCCATATTTGGTATAGGCGTATTTACGTGCAGCTTTGAGTGCACCCTCGATTGCCTCTGTTCCACTGTTTGTGAAGAACGCTTTGGCAAGTCCGCTGGCTTTGACCAGTTTTTCTCCTGCTTCGCTCATCGGCTCATTGTAATAAAGATTGGAAATATGAGTCAGCTTGTCGATCTGTGCTTTTAAAGCCTCGTCATATCCCGGATAATGATATCCCAGTGCATTTACTGCGATCCCGGCAGCAAAGTCGAGATATTTTTTGCCCTCTGTATCATAGAGATAGCATCCTTCCCCATGGTCAAACATGACCGGGAAACGATTATATGTATGCAGAATACTTTCTTCTGCATGATTCATCTGTTCATTCATGCTCATTGTAATATTTCTCCCCGTCTTCTCTTAAAATAGCAGTACCGATACCTTTGTTTGTAAAAATCTCCAGAAGGAGGCTGTGCGGAATACGTCCGTCCAGGATATGTACTCTGTTTACGCCTTCCTCGATCGCATCGATGCAGTTCTGCAGTTTCGGAATCATTCCACCGCCTACATAACCGTCGCTGATCAGTTTTTCTGCTTCGTGTACATGTAACTCGGAGATCAGAGAACTCGGATCATCTTTGTCCTTGTATACACCCTCAATATCAGAAAGGAATACAAGTTTTTCTGCATGGACAGCCTCTGCGATCGCACATGCTGCATCATCTGCATTAATATTATAAGAATCAAAGTTTGTGTCAAATCCGATCGGAAATACGATCGGAAGGAAGTCTTTTTCGAGAAGATCCTGCAGAACCTTCGGATTGACTTTCTCGATATCGCCTACATATCCGATATCTTCGCCCTTGGAAAGTTTCTTGTGGCACTGGAGAAGTCCACCGTCCTTGCCGCTGATACCAACGGCCTGTACACCGAGAGATTCCACCAGTGTAACCAGTTCTTTGTTGACTTTTGCGAGAACCATCTCTGCGATCTCCATAGTGTCTTTGTCTGTTACGCGGAGACCGTTTACAAAACGTGGTTCCATGCCGACTTTGTTGACCCAGCGGCTGATTTCCTTACCGCCTCCGTGAACGATGATCGGTTTGAAACCGATCAGTTTCAGAAGTACAACGTCCTTGATGACATTTGCTTTGAGTTCTTCGTCCAGCATGGCACTTCCGCCGTACTTTACTACTACGATCTTACGATTAAAACGCTGTATATAAGGAAGAGCCTCGATAAGAGTTTCTGCCTTGTCCAGATATTTCTGATTTACCATTTTTTCATTTCTCCTCGATTTTAAATTTTTTATGAACGATAATCCGCATTGATCTTGACATAATCATAGGTAAGGTCACATCCCCATGCGGTTGCGGTGCAGTCGCCCATCTTGATGTCTGCGATCGCAGTTACCGCTTCTTCGGAAAGGATCTTTGTCGCTTCTTCTTCGCTGTAATCTACAGCCACACCGTTTTCGATGATCTGGATCTTACCTGCCTTGCTCTCAAAGTAGAGGTCTACTTTTTCCGGATCAAACTGTGCACCTGAGTAGCCCATCGCACAGAGGATCCTTCCCCAGTTTGCATCATGTCCGTAGATCGCTGCTTTTGTAAGGGAGGAAGTAACAACGGATTTACTCAAAGTCACTGCCTGTTCCTTGCTCTCTGCACCGATGATCTTTACTTCAAACAGTGCAGTCGCACCCTCACCGTCGCCTGCAATCTTCTTGGCAAGTGTGGTGTTGATGTAATTCAGTGCCTCGCAGAATTTCTGATAGTCTTCGTTTTTCTCATTGATCTCCGGGTTCTCTGCCATTCCGTTTGCCAGCAGGAGAACAGTATCGTTTGTGGAGGTATCGCCGTCAACAGATACCATATTATAAGTATCTTTGACATCCTGGCTCAGAGCTTCCTGGAGAAGCTGCTTGGAAATGCATACGTCTGTTGTGACAAAACCAAGCATCGTGCACATGTTCGGATGGATCATTCCGGATCCCTTGCACATGCCGCCGATTGTAACTGTCTTGCCGCCGATCTCGATTTCTACGGCAACTTCTTTCTCTACGGTATCCGTTGTCATGATTGCTTTGGCTGCTTCGTTTCCGGCTTCCAGAGTTCCCTTGAGCTTCGGAGCCATTGCCTTGACACCGTCGGAAAGTTTCTCGATCGGAAGCTGCATGCCGATAACGCCCGTAGATGCGACCAGTACGCTGTTTTCGTCTACGTTCAGAGTCTCTGCTGCTGCTTTTGCTGTTGCCCGGCAGTAGCTGAATCCCTCTTCTCCTGTACACGCATTGGCGATACCGCTGTTGCAGACGATCACCTGTGCACTTGGATGTTTATAAACGATCTCCTGGTCCCATTTGACCGGAGCTGCCTTTACGATATTTGTGGTAAAAGTTCCTGCTGCCACGCATGGTTTCTCGCTGTAGACCATTGCCATGTCAGTTCTTCCCTGATATTTGATCCCTGCTGCTGTGGATGCCGCCTGGAATCCTTTTGCCGCTGTAACTCCACCTGTAATAACCTTCATAATCTATACTCCTCCTTGGTACAAAAATCTCCGTTTTTATTTACGGAAGCATTGGAATCTGATGAAGTCCTTCTGCCTCGTCGAATCCGAACATCAGGTTCATGTTCTGTACAGCCTGTCCTGCTGCACCTTTTACAAGGTTGTCGATCGCGCCCATCATGATAACACGTTTGGTCCTCGGGTCGATCTTGAAGTTGACATCTACATAGTTGCTGCCTTCGACGCATTTAGTCTGCGGGCATACGTCTTTGTCAAGGACACGGATGAATGTTTCATCTGCATAATATTTATCGTAAGCTGCTCTTACTTCTTCATAGGAAACTTCTTTCTTGAGAGAAGCGTATGCAGTTACCAGGATTCCTCTGTTCATCGGGATCAGGTGAGGTGTGAAGTTGATCATCACTTCCTGTCCGCATGCATAACCAAGCTGGTCCTCGATCTCCGGTGTATGGCGGTGAGTTGCTACGCCGTATGCTTTGATATTCTCATTTACTTCGCAGTAAAGGTTCGGAACTTTTGCTCCTCTTCCTGCTCCTGAAGTGCCGGATTTTGCATCGATGATGATAGTGTTCGGATCGATCAGGCCTTCTTTGAGAAGCGGGTAAATGGATAAAGTGGAACAGGTCGGATAGCATCCCGGGTTCGCGATCAGTCTTGCTTTCTTGATGTCCTCACGGTTGATCTCGCACAGTCCGTAAACTGCCTCGTCGATAAACTGCGGTGATTTGTGCTCGATGCCGTACCATTTCTCATATTTCTTTACATCTTTGATACGGAAATCTGCACTCAGGTCGATGACCTTTGCTTTGGAAAGGATCTCTTCATTAACAAGAGATGCACAAAGCCCCTGCGGTGTTGCGGTAAAGATCACATCTACTTCGTCTGCAAGTGCAGCCATATTGTCGTCCATACACTTCGCATCTACCAGTTTAAAAAAGTTCTGGTATACATCTGCATATTTCTGATCGATATAGCTTCTTGAGCCGTACCATGCAACTTCTACTTCTTTATGTCCAAGGAGCAGTCTTGCCAGTTCATTTCCTGCATAACCGGTTGCTCCGATGATTCCTGCTTTGATCATTTCTCATTCCTCCTAGAATCACAAATTAGCAGTTACATAATGTGCAACTGCTTAAAACTGTTGTAATTATACATCCAACCTGCATAATATGCAATACAAAATTTTACCATTTTCGCATCCGCATTCCGCGATTTTATGTATTTTTATATGTTATTTCCTATTTAATGATGCATTTTTATGCAAAAATTTCTTTTATTTTTTTGCATATTGGTATTGCATATTTATAAAAATTGTTGTATATTAACTCTTGTCGAAACACGACAGGGCTTAAGATTCACTGCTTTATCATACAATCACACTAAAGCGCAGGAATCTTTGCCTTTTATAATATCAAATATTCATGTATCTGCCAAGTGCAGGACATTAAATTTTCAGGAGGAATACATTATGAAAGAAAAAGTTGTACTTGCATACTCAGGTGGTCTTGATACCACAGCACTGATCCCGTGGCTGAAAGAAACATTTGATTACGAAGTTGTCTGCTGCTGTGTAAACTGCGGACAGGGAAACGAACTGGATGGTCTGGATGAGAGAGCGAAACTTTCCGGAGCTTCCAAATTATACATCGAAGACATCGTTGATGATTTCAGCGACAACTACATCATGCCATGCGTACAGGCAGGCGCTGTATACGAACACAAATATCTGCTCGGAACTTCCATGGCCCGTCCGGCGATCGCCAAGAAACTCGTTGAGATCGCACGTAAAGAAAACGCTGTTGCTATCTGCCACGGTGCTACCGGTAAAGGTAACGACCAGATCCGTTTCGAACTTGGTATCAAAGCACTTGCTCCGGACATCAAGATCATCGCTCCTTGGAGAATGACAGATGTATGGACCATGCAGTCCCGTGATGATGAGCTCGCATTCTGCCAGGCTCATGGAATCAACCTTCCATTCGATGCAAGCCACAGCTACAGCCGTGACCGTAACTTATGGCATATCAGCCATGAAGGACTTGAACTCGAAGATCCTTCCCAGGCTCCGAACTATGACGACATGCTCGTTTTAAGTGTAACTCCTGAAAAAGCACCAGATAAAGAAACAGAAGTAACCATGACATTTGAGGAAGGTGTTCCGAAGACTCTCAACGGCAAAGCAATGAAAGTTTCCGAGATCATCACAGAGCTCAACCGTCTTGGCGGCGAGAACGGTATCGGTATCGTTGATATCGTAGAAAACCGTGTTGTTGGTATGAAATCCCGTGGTGTATATGAGACTCCTGGCGGAACTATCCTGATGGCAGCTCATGAGCAGCTCGAGGAACTGATCCTTGACCGTGACACCATGGAAGCCAAGAAAAAGATCGGCAGCCAGTTCGCTCAGGTCGTATACGAAGGAAAATGGTTCACACCACTCCGCGAGGCACTCCAGGCATTCGTAGAGTCCACTCAGAAATATGTAACCGGTGAAGTTAAATTCAAACTTTACAAAGGAAACATCATCAAAGCTGGTACAACTTCTCCATACAGCCTGTACAACGAATCTCTTGCATCCTTCACAACAGGTGACATGTATGACCACCACGATGCAGACGGATTCATCACTCTGTTCGGTCTTCCGCTCAAAGTTCGTGCAATGAAATTACTGGAAGTTGAGAAGAACAAAAACAACAAATAATCATAGCTTTTATTTTCCGGCGGTCTGTTTTCAGACTGCCGGATTTTTTATACCAAATTTTATGCAATTTTTTTGTACAATATTATACATAGAAGTTTTCATTTTATATTTGACAGAAAACACTTCCTATTTTATAATAATTTCATAAACAATAGTGTAAAACTTATATAGGTCCATAATTGGTTGGACGTCTCTACCAACTACCGTAATAGTTGCCTATAAGTGTTACTGTTTACTTTGTTTACAGTAACTTTTCGGGCAAAATATCCGGTATTTTTTTTGCCCGGAAGGTTCCAGACCAAAAAGGAGGTAGCTTATATGAAACCAACCACTTTTGCCATCAGAGGAACGGTATGTTTCAGCACAGACTCACAGAACCTGACCTGCCTTGAGAATGCATTTATCGTCTGTCAGGACGGACGTACTGTCGGTGTTTTCCCGGAGCTTCCGGCTCAGTTTGAAGGAATTCCTGTTGAAGATGTGGGCGATCAGCTTATCATTCCGGGAATGAACGATCTCCACCTTCACGCTCCGCAGTATGCATTTCACGGCATGTATATGGATCTGGAACTGCTGGAATGGCTGAATCAGGTTACTTTCCCGGAGGAAGCCCGCTATGCAGATCTCAGTTACGCCGAGAAAGCCTATTCTATCTTTGCAGAGGATCTGCGCCAGAGTGCCACGACACGTGCTTCCATCTTTGCAACCCTGCATGTAGAGGCAACCGAACTTCTGATGGATCTCATGGAAAAAACAGGTCTCAAAACCTATATCGGAAAGGTCAATATGGACCGCAATGGAACTGCTGACCTTCAGGAAAAAAGCGCTGTTGTTTCTGCGGGAGATACTGTCCGCTGGCTCACTGACACTGCCGGAAAATATGAGAACGTCAAGCCGATTCTCACACCACGTTTCACCCCTTCCTGCACAGATGAGCTTATGAATGCGCTGGCAGAACTCCAGAGAACTTACCGTCTTCCGGTACAGTCCCATCTTTCCGAGAACCAGAGTGAAATTGCCTGGGTACACGAACTGTGCCCTAATACTTCTTTTTATGGAGAGGCATACGATCAGTTTGGTCTTTTTGGCAGTCCTGACTGCCCTGCGATCATGGCACACTGTGTCTACAGTTCAGATGCTGAGATCGCCCTTATGAAAAAGCGGGGAGTTTTTGTCGCCCACTGTCCTCAGTCCAACACGAATCTTTCTTCCGGCATCGCCCCTGTACGGCGTTATCTCGAAGAAGATCTTCACATCGGACTTGGCACGGATATTGCGGGTGGTCATTCCCTGTCCATGCTCCGCGCGATCGCTGATGCCATTCAGGTATCCAAGCTTCGATGGAGGCTTGTGGATGATTTCCTGAAGCCGCTTTCCCTGGAAGAAGCTTTCTATATGGCAACCATGGGCGGTGGAGCTTTCTTTGGAAAGGTCGGAACTTTTTTGGAAGACTATGAGTTTGATGCTCTGATCCTGGATGATCGGGGTCTCCGTCATCCTCAGCCACTGACGGCACGTGAAAGACTTGAGAGACTGATCTATCTTTCGGATGACAGATGCATCACCGGAAAATATGTTTCCGGAAACAAAATCTTTTAGTGCACAGGCTGTGCACCATACGAAGGGGGTACTTATATGAATCTCGACAAACTTTTCCACCTCAAAGAAAACCACACAGACGTCAAAACTGAGGTCATGGCAGGAATCACAACCTTTATGACAATGGCCTATATCCTGGCTGTCAACCCGAATATCCTGTCTGCATCCGGCATGGACCGCGGATCTGTCTTTACAGCAACCGCACTGTCCGCATTTATCGCAAGCTGTCTGATGGCACTTCTGTCCAACTATCCATTCGTTCTTGCTCCTGGAATGGGTCTGAACGCATACTTTACCTACACCGTAGTCCTTGGTATGGGATATTCCTGGCAGCAGGCACTTGCAGCAGTATTTGCAGAGGGTATCATCTTTATCCTGCTTTCCCTCACCAATGTTCGTGAAGCGATCTTCAACTCCATTCCGATGAACCTGAAACACGCCGTATCTGTAGGTATCGGCCTCTTTATCGCATTTATCGGACTCCAGAACGCCAAGATCGTTGTTGGAAATGACTCTACACTGGTAAGCATCTTTTCCTTCAAATCCTCTGTTGCAGAAGGAACTTTTTCCTCACAGGGCATTACTGTTCTCCTTGCGCTGATCGGTATCCTGGTTACAGCCATCCTTCTTGCCAAGGACGTTAAAGGCAGCATCCTCTGGGGCATCCTGATCACCTGGGTTCTCGGGATCATCTGTCAGCTTACACATCTGTATGTACCGAATGCTGACCTCGGATATTACAGCCTGCTTCCTGATTTTTCAAGCGGAATCTCTGTGCCAAGCATGGCTCCGACCTTTATGAAGATGGATTTTTCCATTGTATTTTCACTGGATTTCGTAGTCATCATGTTTGCATTCCTGTTTGTAGATATGTTTGATACTCTTGGAACCCTGATCGGTGTGGCTTCCAAAGCTGACATGCTCGATAAGGACGGCAAGCTTCCGAATATCAAAGGTGCCCTGCTCTCTGACGCTGTCGGAACAACTGTAGGTGCTATGTGCGGTACTTCCACTGTTACCACCTTTGTCGAAAGTGCCTCCGGTGTTGCAGAAGGCGGACGTACAGGACTCACCTCCATAGTAGCAGGTATCCTGTTTGCACTTTCTCTTCTGCTTTCCCCGATCTTCCTGGCAATTCCTTCCTTTGCGACAGCACCGGCTCTGATCGTCGTAGGTTACCTGATGCTGACCTCTGTCACCAAGATTGATTTCAGTGACATGACAGAAGCGATCCCGTGCTTTATCGCGATCATCGCAATGCCATTCATGTACAGTATTTCCGAAGGTATCTCCATGGGAGTTATCTCCTACGTAGTGATCAACCTGATCACCGGCAAAGCCAAAGAAAAGAAGATCAGTGCATTGATGTACGTTCTCGCCGTATTATTTGTACTGAAATATATCTTCATCTAAATAGTTATAATTATTCATAAGGGCTCTGCACATGCGGAGCTCTTATTTTTTTATTTTCACTCTTTATCAATGCATAGTTATGCAGTATACTAGTGATACCAGGGTTTCAAACGGATATGACTTTCATGCTTGCATGAAAGGGCATATCCATTTGAAACCCGCCAAATATGAGGAAGTAGTGATTTACGCAGTAAATCTACGGATTCCGAATATTTGCAGAATCACGGAAGATGCAGAGCATCGGAGTGATTCGTAAGTATCTTACACTACGAGGAGAAATATTATGAAAAAAGAATCTGTTCCGGTCAGGAATTCGCTTTTGCTTTTGCTGACCGCCACCATCTGGGGTGTGGCTTTTGTCGCACAGAGCGTCAGCATGGACTATATTGGAGGCTTTACCTTCAATGCCGTTCGAAATATCATCGGTGCGATCGCACTGCTGCCTGTCATCTGGGGACTTGGTAAGACCAGATCTGCCAGTGAACAGACACCTTCTGACCGCAAAACTCTGATCACCGGCGGTATCTGCTGCGGTATCCTGCTCTGCCTTGCAAGCAACTTCCAGCAATTCGGTATCAAATACACCACCGTCGGCAAAGCCGGATTCATCACCGCCTGCTACATCATCATCGTTCCGGTCATCGGTATCTTCCTTAAGAAAAAATGCAGCCCGTTTATCTGGATCGCCGTAATCCTTTCCTTATGCGGTCTGTACCTTCTCTGCCTGACACCGGGCGAGGGATTTGCCATTGGCAAGGGAGAGCTGCTCGTGCTGATCTGTGCAGTACTTTTTTCCCTGCATATCCTGGTGATCGACCATTTCTCACCTCTGGTAGACGGCGTAAAAATGTCCTGCATCCAGTTCCTGGTCTGCGGTATCCTCTCCGGGCTCCCTGCCTTGCTCTTTGAAAGTCCGGATCTCGCAGGCATCCTTGCAGCCAAAGTTCCGATCCTCTATGCCGGAGTTATGTCCTGCGGAGTTGCCTACACCCTGCAGATCGTCGGTCAGAAAGGCATGAACCCGACCGTAGCCTCCCTGATCCTCAGCCTGGAATCCTGCATTTCCGTGCTCGCCGGCTGGCTGATCCTTGGACAAAACTTAAGCGGCCGTGAGATTTTTGGCTGTGTGCTGATGTTCGGTGCGATCATCCTTGCACAGCTCCCGCAGAAAAATCCTGCCGCATAAATAATCTCAACGTTATTTCCACGCAACAAAAAAGGTCATCACTTTCAGAAAACTCTGATCGTGATGACCTTCTGTATTTCGTTATTGTATTTCATATACTGTCAGATCTCGCCCTTGGCTGTCAGATGCTCCTTGATCTTCTCGAAGCTCTCGTCGCTGACATCATGCTCCATCTTGCAGGCATCTGCCCTTGCAACCTCCGGTGAAACACCAAGTCCCTCAAGCATCTTGGTCAAAACAGTATGTCTCTCATAAATCCTGTGTGCGATCTCTGAACCCTTGTCCATCAATGTGACCGTGCCATAACGGTCCATTGCGATATAACCGTCTTCTCTTAATAATTTCATTGCATGGCTTACGCTCGGTTTGGAAACTCCCAGCATAGATGCAATGTCAACAGAGCGCACCCCGCCGCCTTTTTTGGATAAAACCAGAATCGCTTCCAGATAATCCTCCGCTGATTCTCTAATCTGCATAAAAATACCTCCCGTATGTTGTTTATAGTATCATAAAAATCGACATATTTCAACAGTTATGGGCGTTATCGCGGCGATTGTTTTTCTCAACTAACTGTGAGCATCTAGTGTACTGTATCATTGACATTTCGCGTTATTTAACTGAAAGTCAATGAGACAGCACACTAGGGGAAAACTTTTTTATTTATCGTCACCGGTCAGGCGGAGGACATCGCGGATCTCATCTACTTTCATGTCAAGAATGATCGCAAGCTCATCAATGCTGAAAGCATTCTTATCATCTTCATCGTCATTCAGTTCGCGGACTGCACTTTCAAGCTTCTCTACACGGGCTACCAGGCTGTCGTCTGCGAATTTTCTCTGGGTCTGTTCTTCCAGAACTGCGATGATCCCTTTACGGACTTCATTCATGAGCCATTTTTCATCTCTGACTTCGTTTCCGGCGCTTCCAAGCGCCTGGATCAGTGCCAGATTTGCCTCCTGGATCAGATCTGCAAGAAAAATCTCCTCTGCATTCATGTCTGCTGCCATCTTCGCTGTTTCTTTCATATAATAAGAAGTAAGGGACTGCAGCGCATCCTGATCTCCGTTTGCAAGTGCGGCAAAAGCCTGGGCAGTATCTATGGAAAGTTCCGGAAGTTCTTCAAGATAATTCCTGAGGTAAGTTTCTTCTTCCGGGGTCAGCGGGATTTTCTTTCGTTCTGGCTCTTTGGTTTCCTCTGTGGCACTGTCTTCCATTCCTTCGATCTGGATTCCCTGGGAGGTTAAATATTTGAGTACTCCAAGGAGCTGTGTCTTGTCGAGTTCCATTCCTGCGAAGGTATCGCGGATCTGGATCGCGGTAAGGGAATTGCCATTTGCTTTGGCGATGGTCTGTATTTCTTTTAATTTGTTCTGAAATTCCTGTACGTTCATTTTAGGTCTCCTTCTATAAAATTAAGTATGGATTGTGTAAAAACATGGTTGATGTTTTGTTTTTTCTGAAATTATTTTTTGTTGTATCATTGTATCATATTTTATCATTTTCTTGTGATTTTTCCAACCAGAAGCGTATTTAACGTAATTTTTTTGCCCGGAAACCCGCATAAAATAAGGCTTTGCGGCATTTTTAAAATTTTTTTCAATTTTTTTCAAAAAAGTTGTTGACATTTGGATATGCCTAATATATAATATGTCTTGCGTTGAGCGACATAGCAAAAACGCAAACAACTAAATACCGTTAACGGGGTGTGGCTCAGCTTGGCTAGAGCGCCTGGTTTGGGACCAGGAGGCCGCAGGTTCGAATCCTGTCACCCCGATGCTGTAAACAACTTTTACCGTTTCAGCGAATTGCGGGTGTAGTTCAATGGTAGAACACCAGCCTTCCAAGCTGGATACGTGGGTTCGATTCCCATCACCCGCTTCTCTGTAAGCGAAGCAGAGAAATGTGTCTGTAGCTCAGCTGGATAGAGCAACGGCCTTCTAAGCCGTGGGTCGGGGGTTCGAATCCCTTCAGGCACGCTGTGGTGGGTATAGCGCAGTTGGTTAGCGCGCCAGATTGTGGCTCTGGAGGCCCAGGGTTCGAATCCCTGTATCCACCCTTTCGCCTTTGGGCTATCGCCAAGCGGTAAGGCACAGCACTTTGACTGCTGCATTCGCTGGTTCGAATCCAGCTAGCCCAGTCTTATATTATGGGATATTAGCTCAGTTGGTAGAGCACTTGACTTTTAATCAAGTTGTCCGGGGTTCGAATCCCCGATGTCTCACTTGAAACACTATCGTTTAGATAGTGTTTTTTATTATTTTATTAGGAAGTTTGGATGCTATCCTATCCTGCGGATATGGCGGAATTGGCAGACGCGCCAGATTTAGGTTCTGGTGTTGAACGACGTGCAGGTTCAAGTCCTGTTATCCGCATTTTTTATAAGGCTTGGAAGCCTTATGATCCAGTTTCCCACTGCGTGGGGATATTTCGCAAAGGGACTTCGCCAGTCCCTCTGCACACCCTGGGCTTTTTTGGAAGCATGAGCCTTGGGGTTTCAGATTTGTAATGTGTAGAAGAAAGACCGGATTCCTGGTTGCCGTGTGGGCAAGGGGAATCTGGTCTTTTTTCAGATTGTTGGTGGCGAAAGCCCATAAATAAGAGGTGCGTTGCGGTCTTATTTATGGGCTTTCTTTTGTACAGTTTTGTTTAGCTTATTAAATAATTGTTATAGGTGTTTTAGTTCGGCGGTTAGGTGACCGGTTTGGTCTAGGTTTACGATGGCGTAGCTTGGCCGCCGGCCTCTTTGGCGGGGGTAGGTCAGGCTTCCGGGATTTAGGGCTAGGACACCGTCTATGGTTTCCAAAAGGGGTTTGTGGGTGTGGCCGAAGAAGACGGCGTTACAGCCGCGGTCTTTGGCTTCGTCGATGACACCTGTGATATCCATGGAAACGCCGTAGTAGTGGCCGTGGGTGACGAAGATCCGGTTGTTGCCTGCTTCTACTATTTCTTCTCTTGGAAGGTCTGAGAAGAAGTCGTTGTTTCCTGAAACGATATGGCAGGGGCACTCGGTGAGGGCTTCTATGAAGATTTCTCTGCCTTCTACGTCACCGCAGTGGATCAGCATGTCGAAGGGAGCTTCCTGCATGACTGCCTGTTCGAAGTTTTCGTCTCTGCCGTGGGTGTCGCTGACTACGAGGATTTTCATCGGAGTGCGTCCTTGATGGCGCGCAGAGCCTTCCCTCTGTGGCTGATCTTGTTTTTTTCTTCCATGGAGAGTTCTGCTGAGGTGCAGCCGTACTCCGGGAGATAAAAGATCGGGTCGTAGCCGAAGCCGTTGGCTCCGCTTTCTTCGTAGCCGATCCTGCCCTCCATTGCCTCTCTTACGGTCTTGACGCTTCCATCAGGAAAAGCCGCTGCGATCGCACAGACGAATCTGGCGGTTCTTTTTTCATCCGGGACTCCTTCGAGGCGTTCGATCAGTTTGGCGTTCTTGATATGATAGGAGGTATCCTCTCCCATATATCGCGCAGAATAGATTCCCGGCTCTTTGTTGAGATAGTCGATCTCCAGACCAGAATCGTCTGCAAGAACGATCTCTCCTGTCAGGTCGCGGATCGCTTTTGCCTTGATCTGGGCGTTTTCTTCGAATGTTTTTCCATCTTCTACGATGTCGGCGTGAATTCCGGCATCTTTTAAGGAAAGAAGTTCGATGTCAAGATCTCCGAGGATCTCACGTATCTCTTTCATCTTGCCTTCATTTCCTGTTGCAAAAATCACTTTTTTCATGAATCTTTTCTCCTCTTCGGCGGCTTCGGACCAAGGAACTGATAGTAGTAAGTCTTCAGCATACCATTATAGATCTTACGGTTTTTGTCCGCTTTTTTGCCAATATCGTTTTCTGTATGATCGTAGGATGTGATCAGGTACATGGACCACTTGTCCAGACGGCTGAAACTCTCTCCGATCTCTCTGTAAAGTGCCGGAAGGGCTTCTTTTTCTTCCAGACGCTCGCCATATGGCGGGTTCGTGATGATAAATCCATACGGCTTCGGATGGCTCAGATCCCTGACTGCTCTCTGCTGGAAATGGATCAGCTTGTCCACTCCTGCCATCTTTGCATTGGAACGTGCTGCCTTGAGGGCTTCCGGATCGATATCGTAACCCTGGATGTCTGTCTCAATATCGAGATTTACACGGTCCTGCGCTTCTTCCAGAGCATCATACCAGCATTTACGTGGAACCAGATGCTTCCAGTCTTCTGCAAGGAAAGAACGGTTCATTCCCGGTGCCATGTCTGCTGCCATCATCGCAGCCTCGATCGGGAAAGTTCCACTTCCGCAGAAAGGATCGACAAGGATCCTGTCTTTGTTCCACGGAGTCAACATGATCAGCGCGGAAGCCAGTGTCTCTGTGATCGGCGCCTTGACGGTCATCTGACGGTATCCTCGTTTGTGCAGGGAGACGCCGGAAGTGTCGATCCCAATTGTTGCCACATCCTTCATAAAAGCAACACGAATCGGGAAACTTGCTCCATCTTCCGGGAACCAGGAGATCCCATAGACGCTCTTGAGTCGTTCTACGATCGCCTTTTTCATGATCGACTGGATATCAGACGGGCTGAACAGAGCACTTTTTACGGAGTTTGCCTTTGCCACCCAGAATTTACCATCCTTCGGGATATATTCTTCCCACGGGATCGCCTTGGTCTTCTCAAACAGTTCGTCAAAAGTCACTGCCTTGAACTCTCCTGTCTTGAGAAGGATACGCTCTGTGGTGCGGAGGAACATGTTTGCCTGTGCGATGCCCTCTGCATCTGCCAGAAAAGTAACTTTTCCGTCTTCTACTTTGCTGATCTCATATCCCAGATCCAGGATCTCACGTTTCAGAACCGCTTCCATACCAAAGTGACAGGGTGCGATCAGTTCCATATATTTCATGCAAGCCTCATTTCCTTGATGATATTTCCATCAAAATCTTTAATTGTGAATACTTTGTCTTCCAGTACTGCGTAGGTCGGCGGATTTCCTTCCTTCGGAATGGAAACAGAACCCGGATTCAGAAGGATGTAGCCCTCTCTCTGCTCTGCCTTGAGCACATGTGTATGTCCGTGGATCAGGATGTCCCCTTCACGGAACGGCGGAAGGTTGTTTTCGTTATAGACATGTCCATGTGTGGCATAAAAAGTCAGCCCGTCGATCGCCAGAATGCAGTAATCTGCCATCACCGGGAAATTCAGTACCATCTGGTCTACTTCTGCCTCACAGTTGCCTCGAACTGCATAGATCTCATTTTTCATTTCGTTGAGCATTGCGATCACTTCCTTCGGAGCATATTCCTTCGGAAGATCGTTTCTTGGTCCATGATAGAGCAGGTCGCCCAGCAGAACCAGACGCTCTGCGCCCTCTTCTCTGTATGCTTCCAGCATTTTACGGCAGTAAAAGGCGGAACCATGTACATCTGATGCAAACATATATTTCATAGCAAGTTTCTCCTATCAGTTTTTTTCCAGTATATCATTCTTTTATTCTACTGTGAATTACCCATTGTCTAAAGCCAATGGGCTTCCTGCTTCATCGTCCTCGTAACCTACTAACTCCACAGGCGTTAATTCGGGCAATTCCTGCCCTATTATTTGATTTTCTTATGCTGTTTTTCTTAATCCCTCTGCCAATATATTCTTTGCAGCATTAATATCTCTGTCATGCTTCGTCCCGCAAACAGGACATATCCATTCCCTTACTGACAGATCTTTCGTCTCTGTATTTTGATATCCACATGCAGAGCACAACTGGCTGCTTGCATAAAATGTATCTGTTTTTACATATTCCCTTCCATTCCACTTTGCCTTATATTCTAACTGCCTTGTCAGCTCATACCACGATACATCACTTATAGATTTTGCCAGATGATGATTTTTTACCATATTTTTTATCTGTAGATCTTCTGAAACTATCACTTGGTTTTCGCTGATGAGCTCATGTGAGATCTTGTGCAGATAATCTTTTCTGGTATTTGTTATCTTCTCATGGCATAACGCTATCTTTTTCCTGATCTTATAGTAATTTTGGCTTCTCTTTTCTTTATGTGCTAACTGCCTTTGCAATTTTATCAGTTTCTTCTCATGTTTCCTGATAATTTGGGGATTTATGTATTTCTTTCCAGCAGAAGTAATACATAAATCTTTAATTCCCAAGTCTAAACCTATACTATGACTGGTATGCTGCAGTTCCTCATGTTCCGTTTCCACCAATAATGATACATAGTACTTTCCACTTGGTACCTGAGATACGGCTGCTGACTTTATCTGCCCGCTAAAGTTTCTATGCAGCTTTGCTTTTACTTCCTTTAGTTTAGGCAGTTTTACTTTATTTCTCTCAAAATCTGCTGCTATATTGCCATTTGTAAAATTTGTTGTGTATGATCTGTGACTGTCATGTTTGCTCTTAAACTTCGGATAACCTGCATGTTCTTTGAAAAATTTCTGATATGCAGAATCCATATTATAAATGGCATTCGTCAGTGCAAATTTATCTACTTCCTTCAGCCATTCATTTTCTTTCTTTAATTCTCTGTTACAGTAATTATTGCAGTCTGTTTTGCTGACAGACTTTTTCTCTTTTTCGTACATTTCTTTCCGATATGCCAATGTACGGTTATAGACAAAACGGCAGCAGCCAAATGTTTTTGCTATCTGTACTCTCTGCTCCATATTAGGATATATTCTATATTTATATGCTTTTAACATTTACTGCCACCTTCTTTCTCATCCCTGACCATCGATATATTTTTTAGCATTTCTTCTGATACATTTCCTACACTACATACAAAATACCCATCTGTCCAAAATGTATGTTCTTTCCAAAAATGTTTGCGCAGATAATCCGGATATCTCTTCCAAATATAATATGTTGTATAACTTTTCATCAGATCCACAATCTTCCTGACAGACATTGTCGGTTATGTTTCTATCATATAATGGATATGATCTTTATCCGTTTCCATATATTTGATAATAACTTTGTGCCTTTGGCATATCTCAAGTATATAACATTTTTTTACTTTTGGCTACCTTAACCCACCGTCTAAAGCCAGGGGGATTGCGGTAGCCTTATTTCAAAAAATCCTCTGGCTAAGCTCTTTCCATAGTCAGAGGATTCCTGTTTATCCGGAAAACGTGCGATTTCTTCCCCTGTATGCCCCAAATCCTCCTATAACGGATCTTGTTCTGTATCCCCGCCGCACATAATCACGTGCCGCAGCCATACTTGCCCCGCCCCTGTCGCAGTAAAAGATAAGAAGTTTTTCTTTCGGAAGCGGCGGACTTTCGCTTAATTCTTCATAAGGAATGTTTACCGCTCCTCTGATATGGCTCTTTCGGTAACTCTCCGGTTCCCGGAGATCTATGATCAGTGTGTCCGGACGGTCCACATAATAATCCAGCATTTTTGCAGAAATGGTTTCGATAGGAAACATATGATTCTTCCTTTTTTATTTATATTATATGTAGGATCCTGCTTTCCGGAACCTCCCGCTGTCCATCCCTGGCACCACATAACGCAGAACAGGCTCCGCCTATCTGGCGAAGCCTGCTCTTTATTTTTTACATAAGAAGAAGGGAGAAAATTTGCCTGAAGTTTTCGCTTTAGTATCTGTCGGAATAGTCATCCTGTTCTTTATTATATGCGTTAGATGTCTTATTGCGGGACGCATTTTTTGAAGAATTTCTGGAAGCATTTTTGCTGCTGTCCTGGCTGCCCATCGCATTTTTTGAAGTTGCTTTGTCAGTGCTGTAGTTGCTTGTTTTGTTCTCATTTTCATAATTTTTTGCCATTTGAAAATTCCTCCTGTAGTTCATGTTACTGTGAACAGTAACAATCTTTATTTCTTATTACATCAGGTAGTATGTCTTCCTGAGGCAAAAATTATGCAGGTTTTGCAGCAAAATTTATTATATAAAAGGAAATCCCCGGTAGGGGAGCTACCAGGGATTTCCAGGGGAGTATAAATAATTAAATAAGGGGTTATGTAAAAAAAATTTTTGAAGGGTAAATTCTTTTTACAAGTACGATTATAATATAATCCAGCCAAAAAAGCAATAACTTTCGTGAAATCTGCCCTGTTATTCGCCCCGAGGAAGGCTTTTTATATTAATCCCTGTTCATGTTTATTTATTCGTGATAAAATATAAAAACACTGTATATAAACAGTCCATTGATAACTATAAATTTTTTTACAGGGTAAAATATTATGGCAGATTCAAACAATTCATTCAAAAATAAAGTGATACGCAAGCTCAAAAGCGGTACCTGGTATCCTTTTTATAATACCTTTTATGAAAAGGTGCCGATCGACCGCCGTGAGATCCTCCTTGCTTCCAGAAGCGGGATTTCCCTGGAAAGCAATATTCTTGCGATCTTTACAGAACTTTCCCGTCCGGAATACCGCAAATTCCGAAAAGTCCTGGCAGTTCAGAAGAGCTCCCGTGAACAGATTGAGAAAAAACTCGCTCATTATCACATTTCCGTGGATAAGATTGTTCATATGAGCACCCCGGACTACTATTACCATCTGGCAAAGGCCGGCTACCTCATCAACGACACCACCTTCCCGGGACGTTATATCAAGAAAAAAGGCCAGGTTTATCTCAACGTCTGGCACGGTACCCCGCTCAAACGCATGGGACAGGACAACGAGGAAGAACGCTATGACATGGGAAATATCATGCGAAATCTCCTGATGTCCGACTATCTCGTTTTTCCTAATTTATATATGGAAGAAAAAATGTCCGGAGCTTTTAACCTCAAAGAACTTTATCGGGGAACGATTCTCCGCGAGGGCTATCCGCGAAATTCTATTTTCTTCGACCAGGAACACGGCAGGCTCCTCAAGGAAGTCCTGGGCTACCAGGGATGTCAGCTCAGCGTCTATATGCCGACCTTCCGCGGACGTACCGATGATGTAGAAGGCGATACCTACGTAGAGCAGGTACGCAGTTATCTTGAGGTAATTGATAAGGGCATGCAGGACGATCAGATTCTTCTTCTCAAGCTGCATCCACTTGTGCAGAAAGGGCTCGATCTCGACAATTACAGGCACATCCGCCCGTTCCCGTCAGAACTTGACACCTACGATGTACTGAATGCCTGCGACGTACTGATCACAGATTATTCCAGCGTCATGTACGACTTTGCAAATACTGGTCGTAAGATCATCCTCTTTGCCTATGACCTTGAGGATTATATGGGACACCGTGGCATGTACGAAGACATCCGCTCCTACCCGTTCCCGATCGCAGTAACACCGGAGGAAGTCCTGTCTGAACTTCAGGAACCGGGCGGCGGTGCTGACAGAGAATTTCTTGACAAATACTGTACCTTTGACCGACAGAAAGCGACACGCAATATCTGCCGCCACGTACTTCTCGGCAAATATCTGTGTCAGGAACACAAAATGCCGGTCACAACGAAGAAAAAAGTCCTTCTCTACGCCGGCAGTCTCAAGCCAAACGGGATCACGACCGCATACTTCAGCATGCTCCGCCATCTCGATACGGATGCCTGCGACTATTATATTTCCTACCGTTCCCCGTCCCTCAAGGAGCATCCGGAACGGCTTAATGGAATGCCGGAGGGATACCATTACTACCCTCTCGCCACAGAAATGAACCTCGATGTCCTCACCGCTGTGGCACAGATCCTGTATCTGAAATGGGGGATCACTTCTTTTGGCATCCGGAAACGGCTTGAGAAAGCATACCGCCGGGAATGGCAGAAACATTTCGGAAACGCAGCCTTTGACCAGGTCGTTCACTATGACGGCTACGAGAATTACATGATCGCACTCTTTGAACAGGCTCCCTGCACCAGAACGATCTGGGTGCATAACGACATGGAACGTGAGATCCAGGCCAAGGGAAATCCAAGCCTGCCACTTCTTCGTCATGCTTATGCAGCATATGACCATGTTGTTCCGGTCGGCGAGGATATCCGTCCTGCCGTAGAGCGCATCGGTGGACGCACAGACAATGTACAGGTGATCGCCAACTACATGGATGTCGAAAATATCCGTTCCAGAGCAGAACTTCCACTGACCTTTGACCCGGAAACCCAGTCCAATGTCTCTCTTAGGAAACTCCAGAAAATCCTGGACTGCTCCGGTACGAAATTTATCAACATCGGAAGATACGCCCCGGAGAAAGGTCAGGAACGCCTGATCCGTGCCTTTGACACCTTCTGGCACAGCCATCCAAAGACATGGCTTATCATCATTGGCGGAATGGGTGACCTGTACGAAAGCCTTCGCCGTCTTGCCAGAAGCCTGGAATCCGGACGGCACATCGTACTTCTTAAATCCATGAGTAATCCGATGCCGGTGCTGAAACGCTGCGACTTTTTTATTCTCTCCTCTTTCTATGAGGGACAGGTTCTGGTCGTCCCGGAGGCAGATGTGCTCGGACTTCCTGTCGCAGCCTGTGATGTCAATGGAGCCAGATCTTTCCTCAAAGAATACGGCGGCACACTTCTGCCTGACAGTGAAGAAGGTGTGCTTCAGGGCATGGAAATGTATGCTTCCGGCAAGATTCATCCACTTCATGTCGACTACGAGACAAGAAATCAGCAGATCATCCAGAAATGTGAGAAACTTTTCCAGGAGTAAGCTGCTGATCCACTTTTATACTACAGGAACGGAGAAAACATCATGAAATCTTATCACCATAAATTTGTATCCGACCACCCGCTTGAATCAACACCTATGGCTGAAATCGACGGTTTTCCGGTACGGCCGGGTATTTTTGACCTGAATGGAGCTACCCCGCTTCAGAACGGTGTGAACTTTACCATTCACACCTGCGGAGGAACTTCCTGCGAACTCCTTCTCTTCCATCGTGCACAGGAGGAGCCTTTTGCCGTCCTTCCTTTCCCTGAGGCTTACAAGATCGGCGATGTCTATTCCATGATCGTCTATGGACTGAACATCGACGAATTCGAGTATGCTTACCGCGTAGACGGACCATACTGTCCGGAAAAAGGACTCTTATTCAACAAAAACAATGTTCTCCTCGACCCTTACGCCAAAGCTGTTGCCGGTCAGAGGACCTGGGGGATCCGCTGGGACCATACCTACCATGCACGAGTGGTCAAGGACACCTTCGACTGGGGCGATGTTCCGCAGTCCAAGAAGGAGCTCTGCGACCTTATCATCTACGAACTGCATGTAAGAAACTTCACACACCATCCTTCTTCCGGGGTTCAGCATCGAGGCACTTTTGCCGGACTGATGGAAAAGATCCCCTATCTCAAGGAACTCGGTATCAATGCGGTCGAGCTGATGCCGATCTTTGAGTTCGATGAGACCATGAACGCAAGGACAGTCGACGGAACACAGCTACTCGAATGCTGGGGCTACAATACCGTGAGCTTTTTTGCTCCGAACAGCAGCTACTCTTCTGCCAACGAGCACAACAGAGAAGGTACAGAACTCAAGACACTGATCCGTGAACTTCATGCAAACGGGATCGAAGTCATCCTCGACGTTGTATTCAATCATACCGCAGAGGGCAATGAGAAAGGACCTTCCTTCAGTTTCAAGGGATTCGACAATAACATTTACTATATGCTGACTCCGGACGGAAATTACTACAATTTCAGCGGCTGTGGAAACACTCTGAACTGCAACCATCCTGTCGTTCAGCAGCTGATCCTGGAATGCCTGCGTTACTGGACCATCAATTACCGTGTTGACGGCTTCCGCTTCGACCTCGCCAGCATCCTTGGACGAAATGAAGACGGTTCTCCGATGAACAACCCGCCGCTTCTGCGTACCCTCGCAGATGACCCGATCTTAAGCAATGTCAAGCTGATCGCGGAAGCATGGGATGCCGGCGGTCTTTACCAGGTTGGAAGTTTCCCGGCGAGCGGACGATGGGCAGAGTGGAACGGACGATACCGTGATTCTCTGCGAAGCTTCCTCAAGGGCGACTGCTGGCAGGCGTGGGATGCAGCCTGGAGTATTTCCGGCTCCGGTGACCTTTATGGCGGTTTCTATGGAAATAACAAGAGCAATTATGCAGGTTATAATTCCTGCGTCAACTTCCTCACCTGCCATGACGGATTTACGCTTTATGATCTTTATGCTTACAACGATAAGCACAATGAAGCAAATGGATGGGACAATGCAGACGGTGCAAACGACAACCGAAGCTGGAACTGTGGTGCCGAAGGTGAAACTGATGATCCGGAAGTTCTCGCACTTCGCTACCGCATGATCCGCAATGCCTGTGCCGTCCTGATGTGCAGCCGCGGAACACCGATGTTCCTCTCCGGCGATGAATTTGGAAATACCAAATACGGAAACAACAACAGCTACTGTCAGGACAGCAGGATCTCCTGGCTCGACTGGCGCATGCTTGACAAAAACCGCGATCTCTTTGAATTCTTCAAATTTATGATTGCATTCCGCAAGCAGCACACAGTTATCCACAAGAAGCTCCCGGATTCCGTCTGTGGCATGGACCCTATCCACACTCACAACATCAACGCAGACGAAGTGGATATCCCGAGAGATGCCCGCACCTTCTGCGTAAGCTTCACCGGCTATGACAAAGAAAAAGGCAGGGACGACCTCGTTTACGTGGCAGTCAACACCTACTGGGAGGATGTAACGATCACCCTTCCAAGTCTCAAAGGACACGGTGCATGGCACTTAAGCGTCAACACTTACGGCGACGAAAACGGCCGTTACTGCTACCCGGACGGCGAAGACCCGCGCATCGACCACAGCTTCATCATGCGCCCGAGAACGGTTGCGGTATTTACCGGAAAGGATTTTTAAGTTTCTGTTTGTGCACATAACAGATACAAAAACGAGCTGGCATTCTACACGACATGCCAGCTCGTTCGCTTTATCTGGTTATTTATTTCTTAATCTGTCCATAATAAGCATTTGCACCATGTTTGCGGTAATAATGCTTATCCTGTAATTCCTGTGGTGCCGGTTTTACCTGTGGGTTGATCTGTTCGCAGCGGCATGCCATCTTGGCTACTTCTTCAAGAACAACTGCGTTGTGGACTGCTTCATGGGCATCCTTGCCCCAGGTGAATGGTCCGTGGTTCTTGCAGAGGACTGCAGGTACTGCTTCGTAGTCGCTGTTTTTGAAATATTCTGCAATCAGGACGCCGGTGTTTTTCTCATAAGCTTCATCAATCTCTTCTTTTGTCAGGTTGCGTACACATGGAACTTCACCGTAGATGTAGTCTGCATGAGTGGTTCCGTAGCATGGAATGGATCTTCCTGCCTGTGCCCAGCTTGTTGCCCACGGAGAATGGGTATGTACGATTCCTCCGATATTCGGGAATTCATTATAGAGAACGACATGTGTTGCTGTATCGGAAGATGGATTATATTCACCCTCTACTTTGTTTCCCTGAAGGTCTACAACTACCATATCTTCCGGTCTGAGCTTATCATAATCTACCCCGCTCGGTTTGATGACAAACAATCCCTTTTCACGGTCAATGCCGCTGACATTTCCCCAGGTGAATGTGACCAGTCCGTATTTCGGAAGATCCATATTGGCTTTGTATACTTCTTCTTTTAATTTCTCAAGCATTATTTTCTCTCCTTTGCACAAAACGTAAGCCGTTGTTTCCAGCAGCTTACGTTTTATCTTTTTATTCTTACCAGATCTTGGACTCTACTGCTGCCCGTTCGATCGGCAGGCCTTTGAGATATCTGTCCATAAACTTATTGAATCCTTCTACACCTTCCGGTTTCGGATCGAGGGTGCTTCCTTCATTTCCGGCAAATACACGGTTGTCCAGGAATTCATCCAGAGTCTCTCCGTCTTTCTTATCAACAAGATAAGCAGCCAGAAGTGCGATTCCCCATGCACCGCCCTCACCTGCGGTTGACATAACAGATACCGGTGCATTCACTGCGTCCGCAAGGATCTGCTGTCCGACGCCTTTGGTCTTGAACAGTCCGCCGTGTCCTAAGAGTCTGTCGATCTTGACATGCTCCTGGTCGATCAGGATGTTTAAGCCCACGCGCATTGCTCCAAGGCAGGTGTAAAGATTGGTCCTCATAAAGTTTGCAAGTGTGAATTTACTTTCAGGAGAACGAACGAATAACGGACGTCCTTCTTCGAATCCTGTCATATGCTCTCCGGAGAAATAGCAGTAGGACAGAAGTCCGCCGCAGTCCGGATCACCTTCCAGTGCTTTGTTGTAAAGGGTTCCGAACAGTTTGTTCATATCCACTTCCATTCCCATTGCTTCTGCAAATTCCTTAAATACATTTACCCATGCATTCAGGTCAGAAGTACAGTTGTTGGAATGTGCCATGGCAACAGCATCACCGGCCGGTGTAGTTACCATATCGATCTCTTTGTATGGTTTGGAAAGTGCCTTTTCCAGAACGATCATTGCAAACACGGAAGTACCTGCGGATACGTTTCCTGTGCGCTGTTTTACGCTGTTGGTAGCTACCATACCGGTTCCTGCGTCACCTTCCGGCGGGCACATCGGGATTCCGGCTTTGAGCCTGCCTGACGGATCAAGGAACTTCGCGCCCTCTTCTGTCAGGGTTCCGGCATCCTGTCCTGCGACCAGGACTTCCGGCATGATGTCACGGAGTTTCCACTGGAATCCGTAAGGCTCTACCAGTTTGTCAAATTTCTCAACCATTTCCTGGTTGTAATCTTTTGTCTCAGAATCAACAGGGAACATTCCTGCTGCATCACCGATACCAAGAACACGTTTTCCTGTCAGCATACGGTGTACATAAGCTTCCAGTGTGCACATGTAGTCGATATCCTTCACATGCTCTTCTCCGTTCAGGATCGCCTGATACAGATGTGCGATGCTCCATCTCTGCGGGATATTGTACTGGAAAAGCTCCAGAAGTTTCTCAGAAGCTTCTCCTGTGATATTGTTTCTCCAGGTACGGAACGGAACCAGAAGCTTTCCACCCTTATCAAATGGCATATATCCATGCATCATGGCACTGATTCCAAGTGCACCGACACTTGTCAGCTCTACTCCATATTTCTCCTGAACATCCTTTACCAGATCGCTGTAGCTTCCCTGCAGACCGTTTCTGATATCATCCAGAGAGTAGGTCCATACTCCATTTTCATAACGGTTCTCCCACTCATAGCTTCCGGATGCAATCGGATTATATTTGTCATCTACCAGAACCGCTTTGATCCTGGTAGATCCGAACTCTATTCCAAGTGCTGTTTTGTTATTTAAAATAGCTGTCTTTGCTTCACTCATTATAAAATTCCTCCCGAATGTTGTACTCGTCACATCCGCTTATTTTCTGAATGCAAGTTCATTCCATCTCAGCTCATTCCTGAAGTTGCGGATGGTTGTGTCTTTGTCAATGTAGACAGCTTCGATTCCCATTGCTGCTGCCCAGTCACCCATCTGTTCAGCAGTCAGGTCATAAGAAAATGCAGTATGATGAGCGCCGCCTGCGAGGATCCATGCCTCTGCTCCTGTTGCCAGATCCGGCTGTGGAATCCAGAATGCGCTTCCTACCGGAAGTTTCGGCATCGGTTTCTCTGTCTTCTTGCACTCAACATCATTGATGATCAGACGGAATCTGTCGCCAAGATCCACCAGAGAAGTTGCGATCGCCGGGCCTGTCTTGGATGTAAATACAAGTCTTGCCGGGTCTTCTCTGTCACCCATGGAAAGCGGGCATACCTTGATGCCGATCTTGCCATCAGCGATGGTCGGGCAGACTTCCAGCATATGTGACTGAAGAATGCCTTCCTTACCTGGAACAAGATTGTATGTATAATCTTCCATGAAAGAAGTTCCCTTCGCATCCTTCACGTCTGCAGTCATGATCTTCATCAGACGTACCATTGCTGCTGTCTTCCAGTCACCTTCTGCGCCGAATCCATATCCCTTCTCCATAAGGCGCTGCATTGCCAGTCCCGGAAGCTGCTGTAAGCCGCCAAGATCACCGAAATGAGTAACAACTGCCTGGTAATTCTTTTCTTCCAGAAATCTCTCAAATCCGATCTCAATTGCTGCCTGTACTGCTACATGACGTTTGAATTCTTCCGGGTCTCTGCCCTCAAGAAGAATATCATATTTATTATAATATTCTTCAACCAAAACATCAATATCGCCTTTGGAAACATCCTTCACATAATCGCATACTTCATTGACCGGATAAGCGTCAACTTCCCATCCGAATTTGATCTGTGCCTCTACTTTATCGCCCTCGGTAACAGCTACGTTTCTCATGTTATCAGCGACACGGCATACACGGATATGGCTGCTCTCCATGATTCCGACTGCGGTACGCATCCAAGATGCCAGTCTCTCCTGTACTTTCTTGTCAGCCCAGTGTCCGACGATGACTTTTCTCTCGATTCCCATACGGGTAACGATATGTCCATACTCTCTTCCACCATGAGCAGACTGGTTCTCATTCATGAAATCCATGTCGATCGTGTCATATGGGATTTCTTCATTAAACTGTGTGTGCAGATGGCACAGCGGTTTTCTGTATTCTTTCAGACCAAGGATCCAGGATTTTGCCGGTGAGAAGGTATGCATCCATGTGATAACACCAGCGCATTCGTCGTCGTCATTTGCCTCGTTGAATGTTTTACGGATCAGTTCGTTTGTGATCAGTGTCGGTTTCCATACCAGTTCGAATGGAAGAACGCCGGATTTGTTCAGTTCTTCTACGATGATCCTGGAGTGCTCTGCTACTTTTCTTAAGCACTCATCTCCGTAAAGATCCTGTGAACCTGTGCAAAACCAGAATTTGTAATTTTTACCTGTGATCATGCTTCAAAAACCTCCATATATTTTTTCTTATATCTTATTATTAACCTGTTATTTTTTCTTCTTAGCAGATGCCAGTACAGACTGGATCACGATGAAGAAGCAGAGCAGTGCGGAAAGTACGATTCGTACCCACCAGCTTGATAAAGTACCCTGTGCAGTGATCAGACTGGAGATCGTTCCTTTGATCAGTACACCAAACATGGAACCGATCGGAGTTCCAACACCACCGGAAAGAAGTGTTCCACCGATAACGGCTGAGGAGATCGCATCCATCTCAAGACCTTTTGCCTGCTCTACGAAGCCTGCACAGCTGTTGAGGCAGAAAAGGAATCCGCCAAGTCCTGCAAGAAAGCCATCCAGTACATAAGCACGGAACATTGTTTTCTTGACATCAAGTCCCATCATCAGGGCACTCTGTCTGTTTCCACCGATCGCATACAGTTTACGTCCGAATTTGAAATATTTCAGAAGCACTGCGATAATGAGAACTACGATGATTGCGATCACTACTGTCGGCGGGATGTACGCCGGGATAAATTTACCTTTTTTGTTTGTAGAACCAAATGGCATGTAGAAACGGTAGTTTGCCCATTTCAGGAATACTTCGTTTTTGATGGAGATCATGTCTGTACTGATGATCGCTGTCATACCACGTCCGAAGAACATGCCGGCAAGTGTTACGATAAATGGCTGGATTCCCATGTAAGTTACCAGAAATCCCTGTACGATACCAAAAGCAAGGCCGATCAGAAGTGCAGCAAGGACTGCTACATATGCACTCACGCCTTTGTTTTCCATAAGGTCTGCCATTACCATGCAGACAAGAGCTGTTACAGAACCAACGGAGATATCAATACCACCGGTGATCATAACGATCGTCAGACCACAGGAAATAACGAGAAGACCTGCATTGGATACAAAAAGATTCAGAAACATCTGTGGTTTTGCAAAACCTTTATCTGCAAAAATCACCATACCTGCTGCATACATTACAAAGAACAGGACGATCGTGATCAGCAGCAGAAATCCGGTACTTGTCATTTTCTTTTTCTGTTTCATTATTTCTGACCTCCCTCTGCTGCAACGGAAACTTTTTTGCTTCTGTGGCTTTCTACAAATTTCTTGAATACATCACTCTGTAAGGTAACGATGATGATAACGACGATTGCTTTGTAAACAGGAAGCTGATCGGCTTTTACATTCATTGCATACAGAGTTGTTGTCAGTGCCTGAATGGTATAAGCTCCGATCACGGAACCGATCAGGCTGAATTTACCACCACCGAGGAAGTTGCCGCCAAGTGCAACTGCAAGGATGGCATCCATCTCAAGGTTCAGACCGATGTTATTTGCATCTGCGGAATAGATACGGCTGGATGCTACCAGTCCGGCGATTCCGGCAAGGACACCACAGATCACATAGGTCAGGAACTTGATCATGGTAGAATTAAGGCCTACCAGTCGTGCTGCTTTTCCATTGATACCTACACTCTCAATATAAAGTCCAAGAGCTGTTTTCTTAAGGATAATTGCTACGATCACTACTGTTACGATCGCAAAGAGTACCGGAGTCGGAACCGGTGATTTACCGATATATCCACCTGCCATCTGGAAAGATTCCACACGGATGTAGGTGATCTGACCATTTGTGACAAGCTGTGCAATACCACGGCCTGCTGTATAAAGGATCAGGGTTGCAACCATCGGCTGAATGTTAAGCTTCGCTACCAGAAGTCCATTGAACGCACCGCACAGTGCTGATGCAAGAAGTGCTGCGATAACTGCAAGAACAAGTGAATTCTGATATGCTGTTACAGAAGATGCACCGCCGGATAAGATCTGGCAGCAAACTGCTGCAGCAACTGCCATGACTGCACCGACACTGATATCCTGTCCACCGGATGCCGCTGTGACAAGTGTCATGCCGACTGCAAGGATTACCAGCTCAGATGCACGGTTGATAACGTCGATAACATATCCATAAAGGACACCATTTCGAATTGTGATATTAAAGAAGTCCGGAGTCTTGATCACATTGATCAGAAGAACTGCGATCAGACACACGATAGGAAGAAAAAGTCTCGCGCTTGTGATCTTTTTTAATTTGCTGTTACTCATTTCTCGTCACCTCCTGCAATCGCTTTCATGATGTTAGCCTGTGAAAGCTCGCTCTCTTCCAGTTCTCCAACTTTTTCGCCATCTCGAAGGACTGCCATTCTTGAACAGGTACGGAGCATTTCTTCTACTTCTGAGGAAATGAAAGTTACTGCCATTCCCTGGTCTGCCAGATCCAGAACGATCTTCTGGATCTCTGTCTTGGTACCGATATCAATGCCTCGTGTCGGCTCATCCAGGATCAGGTATTCCGGATTTGTCAGAAGCCAGCGGCCAAGGATAACTTTCTGCTGATTACCACCGGAAAGACTCTTGATAGGAGTCTCGCGGCTCGCTGTTTTGATCTGGAGCATTTCGATGTATTTGTCTGCTGCTTCTTCCATTTCTTTACGGCTTAACGGATGGAACATACCTTTCTTCGCCTGAAGTGCGATGATGATATTTTCTCTTACAGAAAGATCTGCGATGATTCCTTCTGCCTTACGGTCTTCTGGAAGATATGCCATACCAAGTTTCATGGCATCCAGAGGACTGCCTATCTTTGCTTCTTTTCCATTTACTTTGAGTGTACCGCTATCGGCTTTGTCCGCACCGTAGATGGAACGAACCAGTTCGGAACGTCCAGAACCAAGAAGTCCGGTAAGTCCGATAACCTCACCTTTGTTGATCTTGAGATCAAACGGCTTGATCGTTCCTTTATGTCCAAGTCCGCTCGCCTCGATTACCGGTGTATCTGAGAAGGCTTTCTTATCTTTGTGATCGCCCTTGATATCTGCCAGGTCATCAAAATCTTTACCCATCATCTTCGCAACCAGCATAACTCGTGGAAGATCCTTTGTTTCATATTCGCCTACCAGTTCACCGTTTCGAAGGACTGTGATCCTGTCACAGACTGCATATACCTGCTCCAGGAAATGGGTTACAAAGATAATTCCTACTCCCTCGCCACGAAGTCTCCGCATCAGCACAAACAGTTTCTCAACTTCTTCATCATCCAGAGAGGAAGTCGGCTCGTCCAGAATCAGAACCTTACATTTCATATCAACCGCACGTGCGATCGCGATCATCTGCTGAATCGCCACCGAACACTCGTCCAGCATCTGAGTTGGCGGAACATTGATGTTCAGGCTTTCCAGAAGCTTCGCAGAACGTGCATTCATTTCTTTCCAGTTGATCATTCCCAGCTTATTGCGAGGCTCACGGCCAATAAACAGATTTTCTGCCACCGTCAGGTTCGGACAGAGGTTTACTTCCTGATACACGGTACTGATGCCATTGGCCTGTGCCTCCTGTGGAGAGTGATTGATAATCTCTTTATTTTCACCATTCATATGAATGGAACCGCTTTCGAATTCATGTACACCGGTCAGAACTTTGATCAGTGTTGATTTTCCGGCTCCGTTTTCTCCCATCAGTGCATGGATCTCACCTTTTCGAAGTGTAAAATCCACATGGGAAAGAGCACGGACACCGGTGAAATTTTTACTTATGTCACGCATTTCCAAAACAATATTCTGTTCCATTTTCTTTCCTCCATTCCCTTATTTTTCCTTGATTTTCCCTGTTTTTGAGCGCAAAAGGGGCGTGGCCCATAAAATCCATCTCATCTGGATCCTGTTCCACGCCCCGGGCTCATTTCTTATAATCCGTTTCAGTTGGAAATTTCAGTTTACTGATAATTAATATGCACGTCCGTCGATGATTTCCTGAGTGATCGGAGTAATGTCATAATCTGTTCCATCGATAGTAACCTTTGTTACGGTATCGTCTGCTGCGAATGCAACTTCATCTACATATGCCTGTTTGTCAACATCTTCGCCAGCTTCCAGTTTCTGGATGATCTCTTCTACACGTGGTCCGTGGAGCGGGTTACACTCTGTATCACATGTGATCTCTCCGGAAAGTGTCTGGGTAAGACCTGCGTTTGTAGTATCGAAGGACATTACAAGAATCTGACCTTCTTCGCCGCCTACTTCGTATCCAGCTGCTTTGATCGCATCGATAGCACCGAATGCTTCGTTATCGTTCTCGCAATATACAACGTCGATATCATCACCGCTCTGTTTCAGGATAGATTCCATAACTTCCTGTCCTTTAGCCTGTGTAAACTCACCAGACTGCTGAGCAAGTGTTGTCCAGTTGTCATGAGCTTCTACAGCTTCGTCAAATCCTTCGGTACGTCCGATCTGAGCAGATGCTCCGATGGTTCCCTGGATATCAACAAGGTTGATCTCTTCGTCGCCACGACCTTTGGCTTCCAGATATGCATCCAGCCATGCCATTGCTTTCTGACCTTCCAGTTTGAAGTTTGATCCTACCCATGCGGTGTAGAGGCTGTCGTCAGATACATCTACCATACGGTCAACGATGATAACCGGGATTCCTGCGTCTTTTGCTTCCTGAAGTACTGTGTCCCAACCTGTCTCAGTTACAGGTGCAAGTACGATATAGTCAACTTCCTGCTGGATAAAGTTACGGATCGCTGTCAGCTGATTTTCCTGTTTCTGCTGCGCATCGTCAAAGATCAGCTCATATCCGTTCTCTTCTGAGAAAGTGGATTTCATGGACTCTGTGTTTGCAGTACGCCAGTCAGATTCTGCACCTACCTGTGAAAAACCAACTGTGATCGTGTCGCCGCCATCATCCGCTGCCATAACGTTCACTGCAGAAAGTCCTGCTAACATAGATACTGCTAAGAGTGCGGTCACCATTTTTTTCTTCATTTTGTAATCCTCCCTTTACATTTGTTTTTCGCGTTTTTTAAGATGGTTTTATTATAGCAATTTCAGAAAAAAACTCCATGGATTATTTTCGGAAAAAAGGGTACTCTTTTATTCGTTTTTATACAACGATATCCCGGAAGTTGATTTTTTTACGATTTTGGTTGAATATTTTTTCCAAGGCGTATTTCTACAGTAGTTCCCTTGCCTTCTTCGGAGAAAATCTTCATTCCATAACCCGGTCCGTAGTACAGTGCGATTCGTTCCGCAACCGCCGCAAGACCAAATCCGGCACGTTCCCCGGTCCGGATCGCCTCCTGTACTTCATGAAGGCGCTCCGGTGTCATTCCCTGACCGTTGTCGCTGACCGTAAGGACAAGTGCATCCTCTTCTTCCCTTCCTTCGATCAGGATTTTGCCTTTGCCGCGGCGGTTCTTGATCCCGTGATAAAGTGCATTCTCAGCCAGCGGCTGGATGGAAAGCTTCGGAACCGGGATCCCGCTGAGTTCTTTTGGTATATTGATCTCAAATTCCAGGATATCCCGGTAGCGGTACTGCTGGATCTCCAGATAACTCAATGTATGACGTTCTTCTTCCGAGAGCGGGATGATATCGTTTCCTTTGGAAAGTGAAGTACGGAAAAAAATAGAAAGGCTGGAGATCATCTCCACCGCATCGTCTGTCATCCCGCCCTCGATCAGCCAGACGATCGTGTCCAGGGTATTGTACAGAAAGTGCGGATTTACCTGTGCCTGGATCAGCTGTAATTCTGTCAGGTGCTGCATTTCTTTTTCCTGACGGACATTTTCCAGAAGAGCACTGATCTTTCGTGCCATCTTGTTGATGCCCTCATCCAGTTCTTCGATCTCCTCTATTTCAGCCTCGATCGGGATCATGTCGAATTTGCCTCTGCCGACTTTTTTGACCTTATCAAGCATAATATTTACCGGCTGGATGATCCCATCTGTCAGACGGAAGGAACGCCGCATAAGAATCCCAAGTGTCGCGATCAGAAGCACCGCCATCCCGGAGATCAGGAGCTTCACTCTATGTGTCAGGCTTTTTTCTACTTGTACAAGATACATGGATTCATTATAGATATAATTCTGCATCTCCTGCATGATCAGACCTGTGATGATACGGATGTTACTGTCCATGAATTCCATCCGCTTGTCATATTCCTTGATCTCTACAAGCTGGAGCATTCTCTGCCTGAGATTCTCCAGGTACGAATCAAGGCTGTTCAGGGATTTAACCCCATTATTATTATAAGTATTCCTTCGCAGTTTCTGCATGATCTCCTGCGCATCTTCCACCTGCTCAAGAACATCCTCCAGATTGCTGCTCTCCTTGGAACCGATCGCGATATAGTACATTTCCAGATCCAGATCATCCTTAAAACGGAGATTGAATTCACTGCTGACCGCCAGGTTCTCCGAAAGCTTATTGTACTGTCCTGTATACTGCCAGAAAATAAAAAGCAGAATGATCATCAGACACGCCATTGGGATCATAGTACTGAAAAGGACTTTTCGCATACGTTCTTCCAGTTCCATCCGCTTCTTTGTACCTGACCTCATGCCTTATCCTCCCGCGCTTTACGGTAGTCGCTTGGTGTCATTCCCTGTGTCTTTTTGAACAGGTAGCTGAAATAGTGTGCATCTTTGTAACCAATCTCACCCGCGATCTCACTGGATCGCATACTCGTGCACCGCAGGTATTCCTTGGCTTTGTTCATGCGCAGATTCGTGAGATATTCGATGAATGTCTGACCCATGTTCTGGCTGAACAGGGCACTGAAATGGTTCGCGCTGACATTTGCAGCGTTTGCCGCTTTATTCAGGGACATATCCTCTTCCATGTAGTGACTGTCGATAAAATCAACCGCTGTCTTCAGAATGCTGCGGTTTTTGTTTCCGGAATTCTGATCGCGGAGCGCAATCGCCTGGGAGATTATTTTTTCCGCATAGGCAATCGCATTCTCCAGGCTTTTACTGCTTTCTGAAAGCACATCCTCTGTATCTTCCTGCTCCAGAGTTCTGGTGTCACATCCGATCTCCTTGAGGAAAGACATAACAGAAAAGCGAACATTCAACGTCACATAGTTACGAAAAACAAGTGACTCCAGCGGTTCCTGCCCGATCGCATAAAAATAATCCTTTACAAAGTTCTCTGTTTCTTCCAGAAGTCCGTTGCTCAGGAATTTCTGAAGGATCGCCGGATTCAGTGCATTGACATCTACTTTCTGGAGATAGGTGCTGTCATCCTCTGTTACATTCTTTTTCTCCATGGATGCCATCTCATCATAGTACAGGATATTTTCATCATACAGATATCTCTGTGAAAAAGCTCTCGATGCGCTGTAATAGCTTTTCTGGATCTGGCTTAAGCGCTCTACCGGCTCGCCGGCCGCAACAAACCACTGTCTTTTTTGTTCTTTGCGATCAAGGATCCTCTGGATCTCGCTCACACAGCTTCTGGTATTTTCTCCGATAGTCTCTTTCTGTCCTTTTATCAGGACACCATAGGAAAAAATATTGCAGCGGAACAGCATTGCCGAAGTATTTTCGGAGAAAAATTCCTCCAGCAGTTTTAGCGATTCTGCCTCCCACTCGGAATAACCTTCTCTCTGTCCGGAAAAATCTTCCTCGCAGTTCATCGTAAAGATCAGAACATTGTAGGCTTCTGCCACAATGTCCAGCCCCAGTTTCTCAGACCTTCGATAGATCTCCATCATATCCATAGAACCACTTACAAGTGCCTCAAAGAAATCCCGGCTGCTGTTCTTCTCATATGCCTGCATTTCTCTGTGGAACTTCTCGTAGTATTCTTTCTGCGTCTTTTCATGCTCATAACGGCTTCGGATCTCGGTAAGCCGTTCAATCAGTGCATTCTTTGTGATCGGTTTGAGCAGATAATCCTCCACTCCGATGTTGATCGCCTGTTTCGCATAATTGAAATCATCATAGCCGCTCAGGATCACAACCTTGAGTCCCGGGATTTCTTTCTTTGCCACTTTTGCCAGTGTCAGCCCGTCCATGAACGGCATCTTGATGTCCGTGATCAGAAGATCCGGCTTCTGTCGGAGCAGAAGCGGCAGTGCCATCTCTCCATCCGCAGCCTCGCCAACAAGTTCAAACCCCAGATCCTCCCATGGGATCATCCTCTTGATCGTTTCCCGAACGATCACCTCATCTTCTGCCAGAAAAATCTTTAACATCTCTCCACCCCTTTTTTATGTCTCGTATTGTCAAGTAAATCTTTTGATATATACTATACCAGTTGTGCTATTTTCAGACAAGTTGGATTTTTACCCAAAAAACAGGCAGTAAAACGGAAGTTTCATTTTCTCCGTTTTACTGCCTATCTGTAAATTTGTAAGTTATTGTCTGGGGCGAAAACGCACCAGATAAATAATGATTCCTGCGATCACCATGATCGGAATAAGGATTCCAAGCAATACAAACAGGATGACCAGAACGATCGCAGCGATCAGGATCGCGAGCAACTTGCCATACCAGGTCGAAAAGTCCAGTTTGAATGACTTCTGTTTCACACGCTCACTGCCGGATTTCTGTTCATAAGCAGAACCTGCGTCCGAATACGGTGCATTCGCCCCCGTCTCTGTATCCAGAAGCGTCCTTGCGATCAGTCTGGGATCTCCCAGTTCTCTCATCACCTCAGACTCACTGTTGCCTGACTGCATCCTCTCTTCAATATAATTGCGATAATACTGGATATGTGTATTGATCTGTCCCTCCGGCATCTGTCCGGAAAGCTGACTACGTAAAATATCAAGAAATTCATTTTTGTCCATAGCATTTCTCCATATACATCGGTAGATATTGTGACCATTTTACCACACATATACTGTCAGGCAAAGATATTGAAGTATTAAATTTTCATAAAACCGCTTATTTAACGATCATACCAGTCTTTCTGTCACTGAACAGTGCAACTTCGATCAGGAAGATCACACCAAGGATCAGCTGCTGAAGCTGTGTCGGCATCATCAGCATGACCAGACCACTGGAAAGAACTTTGTAAGTCATAACACCAAGTATGATATTGTAGAATTTTACTTTTGCACCACCATTGACAGGCATTCCACCAAGTACCAGAGCGATCATGATCTGTGTCTCAAGCTGGTTTCCTGCTGTGGATGTTACAGATCCAACCTTGATCGCATTTACAAATGCTGCCAGGCCTGTGATGCATCCTGCTGCCATGAAAATAAGAATCTTGGTACGTTCTACGCGGATACCTGCATATCTCGCTGCAGTCTCTCCTGCACCGATCGCTTTGAGTCTGTATCCAAGACCTGTATATGTAAAGATAAGATATGCAGCTACAAAGATGATAACTGTGAAGGTCAGCATAAATGGCAGTGTATTGTATTTGGAAATATCACTTACTGCATAAACCGGAGAATTTGTTGTTGCATAAGCGCAGACTCCACGGAACAGATACATGGTACAGATCGTAACGATAAAACTTGTGATCTTTCTCTTTACATTAAAGTATCCATTGATCAGTCCGATCAGACCGCCGGTTACAATTCCACCAAGTGCTGCCAGGACCATGTTGTAATGAGACAGCCAGCATACTACGATGGAAGCCACACCAAGCATGGAGCCCTGTGAAAAGTCAAGACCACCCATGGTCATGACCATAAATACACCGATTGATGAGATCAGAAGCATATAAGACTGGCTGAGGAGCAGTGAAAGGTTTTTCGGCTGAAACAGTCTTCCGTCAGTCAGAACTGCAAATAATACACAGATAATAACAAATCCCGCGATAGGAAGGATCGTACGCACAATGGGACGTTCCAGAAATGGTACTTGTTCAGATGATTTTTTTGTTGTATCCATTTTTTTACCCCCTTAAATCATATTGTCAATCAGATCTGTATCTTTCAGATCCGGAGAGCGGAAAAATTCACCATTGATCTTACCGTCTTTCATGATAAGGATACGGTCAGCCATACCAAGAAGCTCCATGATCTCCTCTGAGATCATTATGATGGATTTTCCATTTTTTCTCATATCGTTCATCATGGCATAGATATCTGCTTTTACCTTGACATCAATACCACGGGTAGGGGAATCAAGGATGATCAGATCTGAATCCTTGCCGACCCAGCGTGCAAGAACAACCTTCTGTTTATTACCACCGGAAAGTGCGGAAACAAACTGGTCAACTCCCGTCATTTTGGTACTCATCTGTTTTGCATATTTATTGGCAAACTCTTTCATTGCCTTACCGCGGAGAAGCCCGTTTGTCTTGAGGTCTTCCAGGGATGGCAGACAGATATTGTTTCCGATCGTATCGTTAATGACAAGGGATTCATTATCTCTGTCCTTGGATGCATAGGCAATGCTGTGTTTGATCGCATCCGGAATAGAATTGATCGGAGTACCGTCTCCCAAAGTTACAGTTCCCTGACGGAAATAAGATGCACCAAAAAGTGCTTTTCCTACTTCGTGCATACCGCATTCAGAAAGTCCGCCGATTCCAAGGATCTCTCCCTTGTGAAGTTCCAGGTTCAGATCTTCGATCTGGCCTTTGACAGTAACATTCTTTGCGGAAAGAACAACTTCTTTTGAAATTTCTTCGCCATAATCGGTACGGTAATAGTTATCACCGATCTCACGTCCAACCATAAGGGCCTTCAGTCTGTCCGGTGTCGCTTCCTGTTTGCTGATGGAACCGATCTTTACACCGTCGCGGAGAACACTGATGTTATCAGACTGCTCGATGACTTCTTCCAGATCATGAGAAATAAAGATCACGCAGTTTCCTGTATCACGAACTCTGTGCATTACTTTGAACAGTTCCTCACGGCCTTTCTGTCCAAGTGCTGTCGTTGTCTCATCAACTACCAGAACCTTCGGATTGAAATAAGTTGCCTTTACGATCTCAACCAGCTTTCTGTCCTCGAAGTTATAATCGTCGATAACTTTGGTCGCATCAATGTAGTTGAAGCCATAGCTGTCCAGATATTCCTGTGCCTGTTTGTTCATGGCTGCTGTGTTCTTGATGCCGTGTCTTGTAAATTTATCTTCGTTTCCAAGAAAAATGTTTTCTGCTACTGTCAGACCGGAAAGTGTTCCGATCTCCTGTACGATGATCGCAACTCCCTGATGATTTGCCTCTACCTGGTTTGTAGCTGTGATCTCCTTGCCTTCCAGGATAAATTTACCGGAATCCTTCTGATAGATACCTGTCAGACAGGAAGTAAGTGTGGATTTACCGGAACCATTTTCACCGATCAGTGCATGGATCTCGCCTTTTTCGAAGGTAAAGGAAACGTTGTCCAGGGCATGTGTGATGCCAAAATGTTTATCAATATTTTCTGCTCTTAATAATATCTCACCCATAATCGTCCTCCTATTTCACTACAAGACCTTTGACCGGCTTGGTCGTCAGTGCAACGATCAGAAGCAGGGCAGCTCCGGTAACCACATTCTGGATCGTAGTCGGAGCACCAAGTGCAACAAATCCATTGAACATAAGCTGAATGATCATCTCACCAATTACAATTGCCACTACCGGGTGACCATATTTCTTAAATGCCAGTCCGAAGAAAGTTCCCATCAGAGGAGTAAAGTTACGGCTCATAGAAGAAAGGTTGGAAGCAGATGTCATGGAAGTACCAAAGCTGATCGTCAGGATTGCCTGAAGTCCGAAGAAAAATCCGGCAAGTGTAAATGCCACGATCTTATATTTGGAAACATTTACACCCATGTTCTTTGCAACAACTTCGTTGCTTCCGATCGCATAGGTATAAGTACCGATCTTGGTATATTTCAGAATAAATGCACAGAGACAATATGCGATCAGCGCAAGGATCAGGTTTACCGGATAATCACCAAAAGCTCTGTATTCTGTTGCGAGGATTACATTCTTTCCATTCGTCGCATAAACGCTCAGTGCTTCATAGATCAGTGAAAGCGCACAGGTAACGATCAGGGAAGAAATATGTAATTTGATATAGACGATTCCGTTGATCAGACCGATGATCGTACCGCAGATCAGAGGCGCGATGACAAGACCGGCATAGCCGAATTTCACGCTTGCGTTGCATGCAATAATAGAGGAAAGTACGATATTTGCACCAACACTCATATCAAAAGGTCCCATAACGCAGATAAAATAAAGACCGCAGCCGCCTACTGCATAGATCAGGGCTGATTTCATATAAGTTGCCAGTTTGTCCGGGGAACCGAAGGTAGTTGGAGCAAGTACCTTGAACACTGCCCAGAAAACTACAAGCATAAGTACCAGAATGCCAATTCCATAATACTGGCTTTGTTTGAGTTTTTTCATAACCATTCTCCTATTCATTTCTTCGCCCGCCAGAAGCAGGAGGCCAACACTCCTTACGGTTGGTCTTTTGCTTTTGGCGGGCGCATATTACTGCTTCTTTTTAAATTGCTGCCTCCTGGAAAGAAGGCAGCAGATTTTTGGAGTCGTGTCATTTAGTTGCTGTGACGGGAAATAACGTCGTCGATGGAAAGTGATGTTGCTGCTTTGTTCAGATCATCGAAGCTGTATCCAGCCATCTCAACGATTTCTTCGTCTGTGTACGGATCATCGTCAACGAAGTATTTCTGATAGTTTTCATAGTCGTCTGGAGAAGATACATACAGGTATGGGAATTCGATCTCATATCCGAAGGAACCTTCGTCTTTTGTATAGTTGCCTTTTACTGCATTGTAAGTCATAAGGAATGCAAATAACGGGTCACAGAAATGTCCGCCTGATTCTGCAAACATTCCGCCAGATTCGAGCTGTTCTTTCAGGTCATCAAGGAAGTCTGTGGAAACAACATCGATTTTGCCTGTAAGTCCTTCGTTTGCCAGAGCACCGATGGAACCAACCAGTGGGTCACCGCCGCCGCCTGCAACGATCAGGGCATCCATATCAGGATTGGAGTTGTACAGAGAAAGAGCTGCTGCAGCGCCTTCTTCAGAAGAAGTATTTGCATATACAGGCTCTGTCATAGTTGCCTGATCATCCGGGTTTGCTTCGTTCCATTCATCAACTGCTTTCTTGTATCCTGTCCATCTCTGCTGGAATGTAGCATCACCAACGGTCCATGCTTCCAGTCCGATGTTTCTGTCGCCATTTTCAAGAAGCAGATTTACAAGTGTATATCCGTTTGTAACCTCATCTTCGTGTACTGCACCAAGATAGTATGGGGAATTGCATGCTGTCTGGTATACTTCCGGGCTGTTTTCTTCGGAAATGATACGGAAGAACTGTGTCAGATAAACCTGGTTTGCTTCGCATGTCTGGATTGCAGAAGTCATTTCTGAATCAGCGGAGTTACAGATCACGATACCGTCGCATCCTGCTGCACAGAGCTGTTCAACAGAAGCTGTAACCTGCTCTGATACATGTCCCTGGTCTACATACATTACATTTACATCCAGTGCTGCAGCTGCTTTGTCGATGATCTTTTTGCACTGGCTTCCAAGTACGTCTGTGGAACTCCAGATAGAAACACCGATCGTAATGTCATCTCCTGCTGCGTAAGTTGTCACTGCACTTGCTGGTACAGAAGCGACCATTGCTGCTGTTGCTGCGATAGCAACCAACTTTTTCATTCTTTTTTTCATCTTGTAAAAACCCTCCTTAAAATTTTTGAGCCAGAGTATGTTTTTCGTTCCGTTTCCGTATCTGGCTTCGTTGTGATTTTATTAAAACATACTCTGGCTTTGTTCAGTTAGGACATATTTGGATTTTTTTGTTGCACATTTTTGACCTATTTGTACATATTATTGCGGTACTCTCTCGGACTTACTCCTACTTTTTTGCGGAAAACACGGCTGAAATAGTTGTAATCATCATAACCGACCAGGAAAGAGATCGTCTCCAGTTTCTTCTCTTCATCCTCCATGAGACGGATTGCCTGTTCCATCCGGACTCTGGTAAGACAGGCAATGATGGTCTCTCCGTAAGTCTGGCTGAACATCCTGGAAAGATAGCTCGCATCCATATGATACGCTGCGGCAAGTGCCGTCAATGTGATATTCTCATGGTAAGAAGTCAGTATATACTGACGGATCTGCTCCACCTGACTTCCCGCAGAATCCGTGCTGTTTTTGTCCGGATTGTTTTCCCACAGGCTGTCCAGCAGGATCCTGATCGATGCCATAACAGAAGGTGCATCCAGACATTTCATATAATAATCAATGTCATCCATCGCTTCTTCTGCCTGCGCGGTGAGCTCCGGATGCTGTTCCTGTACGTAACGGTAAAGAATTCCCGTGATCCTCCTTACATACTGTTTGACATCAAGGAAGGACCATTCTCCATTGTCACAGTGTTTAAAATCACAGGTTCGAAAGATCAGTTTTGCCGTATCACTCTTCTGTCCCGTATTCAAAAGATGGTACACTTCTTCTTCAATTCGATGGGACACCGTTTTTCCTACGGACTGACTGCCTTCCTCCTGCGAACATGCCAGAATACAATGACTGTGTGTAAAAGGCCGTGTCACCAGAACGGCAACCATATCTCTGTACATACTTCCAATGTCGTCCAGAGATCCTGTCTGTTCATGAAGGATCACAGAAACAGGGCCATACTCATCCAGCGGAAATTCTTCAAGGATGTTTTCTGCCAGGATCCTGAGTGAGTTGATTCTATAGGAAGTAAAGATAAGAAATTCACTCATTTTATTGCAGTTGTTAAAAATAATGGCCTCGGCATTGCAGCCGGTCAGATTTCTGAGCCTTGTCTTGATGCTTAACGACATCTGCAGATTATCGTATTCAAACTTCTCTGCGATCTCCGCAATATTATAAAATTTCACCAGCAGGGCTGCCACACCGGAAAATTCTTTTGTCGAAGAAACGTGCGGCTGTGCTGTGAACTGTCCGTACAACTTTCCTGACAGCAGTGCAGAATATTCACTGTCCTCCAGAAAAGAGGAGATTTTGTGTTCCTGGATCTGGTTTGTTTCTTTGTGTTTTCGCGCCATCTCTCTTTCTTCCAGGATTCCAAGAGCTTTGGTGAGGATCTTTACAAGTTCCTCTTTTCCTACCGGTTTGAGAATATAGTCCAGTCCCCCTGAGACAAAAACACCTTTTACTTTGTCAAAATCATCGTATCCGCTCACTGCGATCGTAATGATCTCCGGATGTTCTGTCTGAAGCTTCTGCAGAAGTTCCAGACCGCTTAAGAACGGCATATTGATGTCTGTCAGGATAATATCCGGTTTTTCTTCTTCAATACGTTCCAGTACTTCTTCGCCGTCACAGGCAGGATCCAGAAATTCAATAGAATAGTCCTCCCATGAGATCAGACTTCGGAGATTTTCCCTGCTCCAGTACTCATCATCCGCTGCCAGTACTTTATATTTCATCTTTTTCACAATGGGCACCTCCTGTTATATTTTCCCCATTCTCTTCCTCACTGGAAACGATCGGAACTGTGATCGTGACCGTTGTCCCCTCTCCGGCCTGACTTTCGATCCACAGCCCATATTCCGGTCCAAATAACTGTTTCAATCGTGCATTTACATTCAGGATTCCGATGGAAACGCCTGCCTCCACACGTTTCCGGTCATTTTTCTCAAGAAGTATATTCATGGCCTCCGCATCCATTCCTGTACCATTATCTGAGATTGTGACCACAAGATTTTCTCCGATATGCTCGGAGCGGATCAGAAGCTTCTTGTCTTTTCGCCTGGTATTTCTGAGTCCGTGTGTAAGCGCATTCTCCACCACCGGCTGAAGGCAGATCCTTGGAAGTCTGTCCTTCAGTGTTGCATTGTCGATCTGATATTCATATGCCACCGAAGATCCATTCCGCACATCCATGACATAAAGATAATTACGGACATGGTCCATCTCATTCTGAATGGTAGAAAGCTCATCCGTCATGTTCAGGCTGTAGCGGAAAATCGCCGACAGAGAATGACAGATTCCGCTTACGAGAAGACAGTTCTGTGCATTCGCAATCCCACTCATGGTATTTAATGTGTTATACAGAAAATGTGGATTGATCTGTGCCTGGAACATTTTGAACTCTGTCCTCTCCACCAGCATCTTATTCTGAAGTTCTTCTTCTGCCATCGCCTGGATACGATCCAGCATTTCGTTAAATTCTGTTCCAAGTACTGTCAGTTCTTCTGACCATCCGACCGGACTTACACGCAGAGATGACTCTCCGTTTTTGATACGGACAATGGTATTTCTCATTTCTTCTACCGGTTTGGTCATCCATCTGGACAACATAAATACAAGCAGAACGATCGCGCCGATCATGCCTGCCATAATGATCAGAAGTGTCCGTATCAGCGACTTCTGTGTTGCTGTCAAAAGAGACTGTGATACCAGGACAAATGCTTCCAGATTATAGTCTTCCTGTGAAACCTGTATCAGATAATTTCCATCATATTCCTGTTCAAGCTGATCTGAGTTGTAATAATTTTCGACCACTTTTGCAAGCTGTTTCTGGATTCTTTTCTGTGATACAGAAGCCTGTCCTGTTTTGGCTATCACCTGGTCTCCTACAGGCTGAAGCCACAGACAGACCTGTTCTACATCGACATACTTGGACATGATCGACGTAAATGCAGAACTGTTGATATCACATACCAGATATCCGATATTTTCTCTTTCCTCATCATAATTGTGAAGTTTCAGCACCAGGCGGACCACATTTCGTTTTGCAATGGGATTGTAATAGCCGGAGATCATAAAGTCTGTCCGTTTATCATGCACATAATCATAGAGCCTTTCTGTATTGGAATCATATTCCGTCTGATACAGATCTCTTGGAAAAGAAGACGCATTATATCGGTAGGCGCTGACAACTTTGTCCTGTGTATCGTACAGATACAGGGCAAGAAGCTGATCTTCTTTCGTAAAACGCTTTCTGGCAAAATACCAGCTCCTCCAGTAATAATCCTTGAGGCTGGTTCCTTCTTCTGCCGCTGACCGAAGATCACTGATCAGATCCTGCTCACTGTAGATCGTCAGCATTTCGGTACGTACATTATGAACAAAAGACGCGATGTCTGTCTGCATCTTGTTGAGCGAGATCTCATGATCCGAAATACTCTCCGCCCTGATCTGCCGCCTGAGTGTCTGATGAAACAAAAAAGTCTGCAAAAGAAGTGCAAATACCACACTCGTAATACAGAAGACAAGCAGTGCATTACGCATGGTAAATTTTTTATGATCCATATATGTTTCCTTTTCATACAAAATTAGGTGTGATTTTTCTGAAATTCTTCTATTGTTAATAATTATAAGCATGGCGTTTTTTCAGGTAAATACAGATTCTTACGAATAAAGTTGGTTTTTTTATTTCTGCCAAAAACAAAATCGGACTTCCAGTCAGTATCTTTTATCTGATACTGACTGAAAGTCCGATCCTGTGTTTTTTATTTTTCAGTGTTTATATGCGTAATTGAGAAGTATCCTGGAATCTCTCCAGCGTACATTGGAGTTCGGTCCACCCAGAACAACAGAAATATATGTATTTCCCTTCTGGGACTGGCACAGACCCACGAAACAATGTCCGGCTTTATTGGTATATCCTGTTTTCATGCCGATCACACCCGGCATATTTCCAAGGAGGGCATTTGTAGTACTTACGGTAAAACGGCGATTTGTATTAAGACTCCTGAAGGAGTAACTTTTGGTGCTGATGATTTTTCTGAATGCAGGTTTCTTAATCGCGTAACGCGCAATTTTAGCAAGGTCAGACGCGGTTGTATAATGAGTGTAACCGGCATCAAGACCATTTGGTGTTGCAAAATGCGTGTCAGTACAGCCAAGCTGCGCCGCTTTCTTATTCATAAGACTGACAAATTTACTTTGTGAACCACTGATATGCTCTGCGATTGCTGCCGCGGTATCGTTATGAGAAGGAACCATAAGAGAATAAAGAAGATCCCTCATATAAAATGTTTCGCCTGTTCTGGCGTATAATTTCGTTGGTTCCAGTGCTGTTGCTCTGGCAGAAAATTTCACAGTTTCGTTCATTTTACTGTTCTCAAGAGCAAGGATGCAGGTCATGATCTTGGTGGTACTGGCATTTGCATGCCGGAGGTTTTCGTTCTTTGCGTACAAAACTTTTCCTGTATCGGCATTGATAAGAAGTGCACAGTCCGATGCCAGATCATAATACAGACCTGAATGGTTCAGTGAACCATTGCTGTCAAAATAATAAGTAGTCTTGTTGATCGTTCTTTTTCCGGTGTATGCCCTGCCAGCAGAGTCAAAATAATATTTTTTCCCGGAAGGAAGCGTATACCAGCCACTGGTAACAAGAATTCCCTTCTGATTCGCATAATAATAATTCTTATTGTAGCGGAACAGGCGGCTTCTGTACATATATCCCTCTGAACGGGTTCCGAAATAATACTTCCTGCCGTTAATCGTATGCATTCCATACCAGGCTTTTCCTGAACTGTCAAAGTAATAGTTCTTTCCTTTGATCCTCAGATATTTGTTTCTGGCGTAATTTCTCTGGCCATAACGATAATACAGATTATTATTCTTGCTGACAATCTCTCCAGACGAGACCGCCTGCAGCCGTGGAAACGAAGATGCTGCTGATACTGCTGTACTTCCACCAAACAGAGATACAAACAAGACAGCCAGAATTAAAAGCAGTAGATTCTGTTTCTTTTTCATTTGATCCTCTCCTTATATAAATAAATCTGCCAAAATTCTAGCACGAAAATACATTTTTTTCCAGCTTGAATTTTGGCAGATGTTATTTTATCCTGAATTATTCACGGCTTTGTCGTGAAAGTGGCTGAAAGCCACATAGTTACTGTATTTTAATTGCACATTGCTTTTCACTTATTAAGTGAATGAAAAAAGAGCATCCATTTGTGGTAAAATTAAGGTGTTCAAAGTCTTAACAATCCCAAACAAAGGAGCCCTTTATGAGTATTGTAAACACCTTTTCACTTCAAAGCAATAGGCAAATTAAAATAAATTTTGATGGAGGTGATCTATCCTCCGATGCAGGTCTTCTTTTGATAAAAGAATTCGCTGCAAAGATCGGCTTTACAAAGCTGATCAAAAAGAAGTTTAAAACCAATGATAAGTCTATCCGGTTTCACAAAGACCATGAAAACTTATTACAGATGATCTATCAGATCATCTCTGCAGTAACTTATGGCGAATTTATGTATCAGGCAGGCTCATGGAAATATCCAAGACGTGTAGTTTTCAAAATTGAGAAACCGTACGGACAGCTGACACACATGTACACTTTTATTGTTACAAACATGGATATGGAACCTTATCAGATCATCCAGTTTTATTGTGGCAGGGGCAAGATGGAAAACTTCATTAAGGAAAGCAAAAGTGGATTTGACTTTGCTGCTGTCAGCAGTCATTCCAAAATAGTAAATGCAAACCGTATGAGACTTCATATGCTTGCCTACAACCTATTCAATTGGTTCAGGCGACTGGTACTGCCAGCCAGTATGCGGAAGCAACAGGTGGACACCATTCGCTTAAAGCTGATAAAGATTGCTGCAAGGGGTAGTCTGTACATTTTGGGGGATGATTCGATTGAATTCAAGGAAACTGTTTCAAGGCTTTGCAGTATTGAGCATTCTTATATGCTCATGAATAATTCAGGATAAGTATACAGAATCTGTGTTCTGGAATCCATCACATACTGCAGCTGCTCGTAATATGGGCAGTCCTCATAAGTCTCGTGCATGCATCTTCGCAGCGTTCTCTCGCTGATCTCCCAGATATCTGAGAGGCTTTCGTCAGAGGTTTTTACACTGGTACTTACTTCCAGAGGATATCCTGTTTCCTGATAATCAAAGCGCTGTAATGTAAGCGGCTCTGCTCCTGTTTTGATGTGAAGCTGTACAAAACGGAAAGTACGGAACCAGAATGGCTCGTAGATTTCCGGATCATCCTGTGTTCCCAGACCTGCTGCATGATAATTGTCCTGATAGCCTTCCAGATGTCCGTTTTTCTGATCCAGACGATCTTTTTTGAGTGCCACATGATCCTGTCCGACATGCTCTTCCTGCACATAAGCTTCTGCATAGGTCAGGGTAATATCTGCACTTTTTCCTGCGGATAAAACGAGAGAAATGTAGCCTGTCATCTCTTCACCGGCACTGATCTCTACGATTTCTTCTGTATCTGACGGGATCCAGATTCAGTTTGAATTTTCGAGAAATTTCATTTGTTTATGTTCCTTTCGTGTGATCGTTTGTATCAAAATCTTTGTTTAAGCTGCATTCATTTATTTCCTGTTTTCTGTCTGACAGGGCTTTCTTTACTTTGTTCTTTCTGCCTTAAGTGAATCAACAACTCTATCCTCACACGACTGAAGTCGCGTGCTTCCGGACGCTTTAGG
>NZ_QULA01000022.1:0-68668 GCF_003481595.1 Blautia sp. OM07-19 | reverse complement strand
CCAGGTGTGGTCTTTGAGTGGGGTCTCTTTCTGTTCTTTGAGGATCTTTCCACATACGGAGCAGTGGCTTCCTTCTGTCTTTCCTGCTTTTGTACAGGTTGACTCTACAGCTGTGTCCTTGACTTCTTTATGCTCTGACAGTGGGATTTCTTCTGTTTTTGTTGCTCCGCATGCACTGCAGGTGTAGGTTTTTTCTCCTTTCCGGGTGCAGGTTGCTTCTTTTGTGATCTTTCCTTCATCCCAGGTGTGTGTATGTTCAACCTCAAGGGTCTTTGTGGCTCTGCAGACGTAAATTCTGCTCTGACTTGAGGAACTGTAGTACACAGAAATATATTCTCCTGCATCGTCCAGCGTCACACCCGATTTCTTATATATGTGTGTTGCAGAATATACCGACGCATCCGATGCTTCCTTGTCAAATTCCGGTGATTCTGAGGAATCGTATTTCTTTACTGCGGAATAGGTTCCGTCTTCTTTTGCGGTAAGTTTATAGATCTGGCTGGTGTCTGTAGAAATATTGGTTCTGTATACCCCCAGTTCGATGTTTTCTCCCTCCTTGACCTTCTGCGGAGAAATATACAGCGTATTATAGGAATCATAGTAATCATCCGAGATTTTGTACGGAACCTTAACTTCATCCAGCAGATGATTTTTGTCGGTTATGTTTTCCGGAAGTCCGGATGGATCTGCAGAGTTTACAAAGCATTTATCTGCTTCATTTATTTCCCATTCTCCTTTTACAGATACTCTGATCTTCTTTCCGGATTCTGCTGTTGCCCATACCTGTTTCGGCAGAATTGCTGCAACTTTTTTGATGCTTTCTATGTTATCCATCGTCTTATAAATAACATATTCTCTGGCATCTGCCGTCACACTCGTCACATAAGATGGCATTTCCTCTGTGATGTCCGCAAATCTGGTTGTATAACTGATCTGTGCCTCTGAACCTGTTGCTGCATCCTGAAGTCCCGTAATCTGCACCCGATAGCCGTCTGTATATCTGGAACCAGAATAATCAGAAGGCTGTACCATGTCGATCTCGACTCCTGATACTCTCAGTTTCCCGTTCTCCTTCGTGCATTCATAGGAATTTCCGGTGTTAAGGTTTGTGATCACTGCGGTTACTTTCGTGGAATCCGCAATTTTCAGTGTGTTTTTATTTATTCGTACGGACCAGGCACTTGAAGACGGTGACACCAGCCGGGACGGCATATATCCTGGTGCCGGAAACGCACTGAACGGCAGGTCTGAAGTATTTCCAGATGCTACATCTGCTCCGATTGCAATGCCTCCGGAGAATCCGTACTGAACATCTGACAGAGAAGCTTCGATCAATGCATATCTGTGTCCTGTTGTATCCCATGACTGGGATCTGAGAGAATATCCCTCGTTCATCCAGCCTGTGATAGCTCCCTGAGGAGTATATCCTCTCGCAAGAATGTTATGTCTGCACGGAGCGCCTGCATTCCACATCTCGTCACTCATATCAGCCGGCTTGCTGGAATCACTCACCCAATGGCTGAATTCAAAATTACGAACGAGAGCCTGCACCTGAAGAGAATCCGAATGTGTGGAACTATTCTTCAGTGAATTCAGACCTGACAGCCAGCGATAGAAATTTGTCATTGCTGTCATCGCTGTATGTGTATCCTGGGTCAGCACTCCTGCCGCATATGGCGCGGAAGTAGAGCACGGTTCCTGATACCATGTGGAACTGTCTGAATTTGAATAAGTTGCTCCGGCATATCTTGCCTTTGCATATTCATCAGCAACCTCTTTTAAGGTTCTGCTTTTGAACGGTTCCATTTCGTCTGCATCGTATACGATTGTGTCCCCGGAAGAAAAAAGTTCTCCTACGCCATCTGAAAATAAGCTTTCTTCTTCACTGACAGGTGATTCTTCGGTTTCTGTATTTGTTTCCTCCACGCCCGCTTCTGTGTCCTCTTCGGTCACTTCCACCTGTTCTTCATCATCTTCGGTTTCTGAGATTTCTGATTCTCCATCCCAGGCCACATCCGCTTCAGGAGTTTCTGATTCATCCGCTTCATCCATCTGCGTAAATTCATCTTCCCAGGTTACATCTTCTGCATAAACAACAATTCCTGCCTGTGATACAGTCAATGTAACTGCCAGCAAAATCCCTATTATTTTTTTCTTCATTTTCACCCCTCCTGATGTTCTTTTTATCATTTTATCGTATTTTTTTATTTTCGTAAATTTAATGACAGATTTTTTTATTTTCGACAACTTTCACAATCCCGATTTTTCACATTTGTAAAAATTTACGATAAATTTTTACATAAAAAGTATCCAACCAGAAAGTTTCTGATTGAGTGCCTGCCATTATACCTGGATAAATTTTCAGTTTCGTTTCATGAAATGATAAATTATAACTCCGACTGCTGCAAGTACCGCAATTCCAGCAATCCAGAGGAGGGGATTCTGGCTTTTGGAAGATTTGCTGGTGGTTACAGTCTGGCCTGAAGTCTGAACATCGTCCTTCTCTGGCTGTCCGGTGGTCTCTGGATCTGGTGCATCGGTTGACTCTGGGCTCTCTGTCGATGCCGGTGTATTTGTTGGCTCCGGAGTTTCCGTCGGTGCTGATGTCTCTGTCGGTACCGGTGTGTCGGTTGCCTCTGGTATATCAGTCACTTCCTGTGCTTCCGTTGGTGTAACTGAATCTGCTGCTCCTGTTACGGACGGTACTGCTGTCACCTGTGGATTCTCTGTCGTTGAAGGTGCTGTCGATGGTGTGGCAGTATTTTCGGAAATTGCTGCCGCTGTGCCGGAATTTTCCGGTACCGGTGTCATATCCAGCAATTCTGTCCCGTCAGAGTTCTCATAAGTACCATGTTCCTTCGCCCATTCTTCTGTCTTCTCAAGATCTACCCAGCCTTCCTGGTCGTCGATCGTTGTAACACCCCAGTGACTTCCATCGACAAGTTCTGCATCCTCTGTGATATGAAAAGTCTCTCCATTCTGGATATCACGAACTCCTGGAACTTCACCGTATTTGATTCCCGGACCCTGATAGAGTTTCTGACTTCCGTCCTCAGAGTAAGCTTTGACATCGTAATCTGCATTGTAATCCACATTGTCACTTCCTGCGATATACAGTTCGGAATCTATTGCTTCCTTGCGGGACTGTGCCGGCTTACAGTCATCGAGCGGCACGTATCCATGCATGCCATGGTATTCTGTATAGCCCCAGGTTCTGTTATTCTCCTTATCCTCTGTCTCGCCCTCGATATGTAAGGCTGTACCGTTCGGGATCTGACTGTCATTCAGCTTCGAAGAACTCAGATCCGGCAGAGAATATATGTCGATCCCTCCCGCTTTAGATTCTACGATCATGTAATAATCTGTCGTATAATCAGGATTTTGCTTCTCCTGCTGTACATCTGCCATAACATTTACGCTCATCAGGAATCCCATCAGAACGACCAGAAAACTCTTTATTATCTTTTTCATTTTATCTTCTCCTGTATGGTTTGGCTTTATCCACAAATTCTGTTTCTATCATACCATAGTGAAGTTCTAATGATAATCCTTTTTATCATAAAAAATGGGAATTTTTTCGACTTTTACAGGAAACTCTGTGGATAAAAAGGGACATCCCCGAAGAAATCCTCGGGGATGTCGTTTAATCATGGCATTTGATTAAAATCAGTTTAACAGTTTAATTTATTTATACAGAGGTCCGTAGTTCTTGCAAGCACGGAAGTCTGCACCTTCTTTATCCATTCCGAATGCATTCCATGCTGCCGGACGATAGATATCTTTTTCCGGAACGTTGTGCATGGATACCGGAATACGAAGCATTGAGCACATTGTGATCAGGTCAGCTCCGATATGTCCATAGGAGATAGCACCGTGGTTAGCTCCCCAGTTATTCATTACATCATAAGCTGTCTTGAACGGTCCTTCTTTGCCATCGCATCTTGGTGCGAACCATGTACATGGCCATGTGTAGTCTGTACGTTTCCAAAGTTTGTCAGATACTTCTTCCGGAAGGGCTACTGTCCATCCTTCTGCGATCTGCAGAACCGGTCCAAGTCCTTTAACAAGGTTCAGACGGATCATTGTTGCAGGCATCTGAGCTTTTGTTTCATAACGGCTGGAGTATCCGCCTCCACGGAAGTATCCGTTGTCAGCCATACACCATTCTGTGTTATCCATGATTGCTTTCTGGTCTTCTTCTGTGATATCCCACCACTGTTTCATAACAGCATTGCCGTTTTCGTCTTTTGCTTCGCCGTTAGCGTCAAGGCAGGCAGCACCGGAGTTGATCAGGTGAAGGAATCCGCCAGCTTCTTTGGCAACACCTTCAAGGTCATATCCTGTAGCTTTCTTAACTGCCTCAGGGCTCCAGTATGTACGAACGTCAGCAAAGATCTGAGCTCTGTTTGTAAGGAGTTTCATGAACATCATTCCAAGACCGTTGAGAACGTCGTTCTCTGTAGCAAGGATATACGGCTCACGAGCTCCGTTCCAGTCAAATGAAGTATTCAGCATTGCTTCTGCGAAGTCACCGTTCGGATAGAAGTCTGTCCACTGTCTCTGTCCCTGGAAACCAGCTGCCAGAGCGTTGTGTCCGATTGCTTCTTCAGAGAATGCAGGATCAAGGTTATCGCAGCCGTTCATCAGCTCTTTGATGATAACTGCCATCTTAACTACGAATTCAAACTGCTCTTCTTTCTTTTCTGGAGAGAACTGCAGTTCTTCCGGGTTCTTGTCCCAGCCGATCTTACATGTTTCTTTAGCCCATTTGAGAGCTTTTTCAAATTCTGCATGATCATAGATACCTTCTGTCATACGACGGATGATTTCTACCTCATCAACGGATTCAACACGCATTCCAAGATAGGATTCGATGAAATCGGAATCAATGATAGATCCGCCGATACCCATTGTAACGGAACCGATCTGCAGATAGGATTTTCCTCTCATGGAAGCTGCTGCAACTGCTGCACGTCCAAATCTGAGTAATTTTTCTTTAACGTCTTCCGGGATAGATGTATCATCAGCTTCCTGAACATCATGTCCATAGATACCGAATGCCGGAAGTCCCTTCTGTGCATGTGTAGCAAGAACGGATGCAAGATAAACTGCTCCAGGTCTCTCTGTTCCGTTGAATCCCCATACAGCTTTGATTGTCTGCGGATCCATATCCATTGTCTCTGCACCATAGCACCAGCAAGGTGTAACTGTAACTGTGATATCAACGCCTTCTTTGCGGAATTTATCAGCACATGCTGCACTCTCACCTACACGTCCGATTGTTGTATCAGCGATAACAACCTTAACCGGCTCACCGTTGGAATATTTTAAATTTTCTTCAAAAAGCTTTGCAGCGGACTTAGCCATGTTCATTGTCTGCTCTTCAAGAGATCCTCTTACGTCCAGGGCTCCTCTACGTCCATCAATTGTTGGTCTGATACCGATAACCGGATAGCTGCCTACTAATCTGCTCTTTGCCATGCTAAATTACCTCCATTATAAGTAATTGTCTATTGGGAGTTTCTGACAACAACTGTGAACAGTCCACAAAAAGCTCCCTTGTTTTCTATACTTCATAGTATACAATTGCCAAGGCATAATTACTTGTGTTATAATAGCAAAAAGTAGTACAATATTCACTTTTTTGACTGTGAATATGATTTTTTTGAAAAAAACATATAAGGAGGAGATTTTTTTGCACGATCTGGACCGTAACGAAGACCGCCTGAGGGGAACTTATGAATTCCCGTTTGAATTCCATCATATAGAACCCAGCCATCCCCGCTATGTCATGTCCTATCACTGGCATGTCGAATATGAGATCATACGCATCCTGAAGGGTTCTCTCTCTGTCACTTTAGACGAAAAAAGCTTCACAGCAACAGCGGGAGATATCATTTTTATACACAGCGGCATCCTGCACAGCGGGATTCCCGAGGATTGTGTGTATCAGTGTATTGTTTTTGACGGAAATACTTTTCTGAAATATAATTCTGTCTGTTCAACCTATATGCAGAAAATTATTCATCAGGAAATCCTTATTTATCATCATTTCACCCCGGCATCTGAAGAAATCTGTGCCACTGTGAACAGTATTTTTGATGCTCTCTGGATGCGGCCATCCGGATATGAAATGACCGTTATTGGACAATTTTACCACTTTTTCGGTATTGTTTTTGGCAATCATTACTACCTGGAAAGCGTTACCAGAACGCGGCGTGATTACAAGCGTATCCTGCAGCTGAAACAGGTACTTGACTTTATCGAACACAACTATGCCTCCCCCCTTACTCTTCAGCAGCTTTCCTCTTCCGTATCCATGTCGCCGAAGTATTTCTGCAGATTTTTCTCTGAGATGACACATCAGACGCCGATGGATTATCTGAACCATCAGAGGATCGAGCAGGCGTGTTATCAGTTGTCGACTACGGATGATTCGATCACGGAGATCGCTTATCGGAATGGGTTCAATGATCTGAGCTACTTTATTCGAACATTCAAGAAGTACAAGGGGATGACGCCTGGGAAATATAAGCGTTCCTAACTCTATCTCATGATGTAACAAAACTCAGGGCACATAATAACCCTGAGTTTTACATTTTATATGAGTTCTTTTATCCTGATTTCGAATTCTTTGCCGTACTTCTCATATTTATGTTCTCCAACTCCCGTTACCTGGAGCATTCTTTCCTTATCTACTGGCTTCAGGATACACATGTGGATCAGTGTCTTGTCTGAAAATACCATATACGGCGGGATCTTCTCCCGGCGGGCGATCTCGGTGCGGAGTTCACGGAGTTTCTGGAAAAGCGGCTGGTCTTCTTCGGTGAGTCCGCTGACCGGTGCTTTGCGTTTCCGGGATAGCTTTTCTTTTGGTTTCTTTTCCTGTTCTTTTGGAAGTTTCATCTGTATCGTACTGTCCTGCGCCAAAAGTTCACCGATCCGCGGGCCAAACTTCACGATCGTATAGCCGTCGTCTGAGAGCCGCAGGTAATCCTGCACCAGAAGTTCGTTGAAGATCTGGCGCAGACGATAGGCCGGGACTTTGGAGAGTTTTCCATAGGAAGGATTTTCTTCCATATGGTATTGTCGGATCTTGGCAGTATTTGCGCCGTGCAAGGTGTCCAGGATCACATTCACACCGTATCTCTGATGACTGCTGTTGATGCACTCCGCGATTGCTTTTGCCTCTTCGGTGACATCTTTTTCTTCGAATTCTGTCAGGCAGTTGGAACAGTTTCCGCAGTAGGCTGCACCGTATTCTCCGAAATATCTCAGAATATAGGACCGCAGACAGTCATGTGTGAAGCAGTAAAAAGTCATCTGCCGCAGTCGCTCTTCATCGCGCTGCATGACCAGTTCCTGTGTAGCATCATCCAGTTCCTCATTGTCCTGATTATTTTCAATGAAAAAGCGATTTGTGATTACATCCTGTCCACTGTACAGAAGGATGCATTTTGACGGCTCTCCGTCACGTCCTGCCCTTCCTGCCTCCTGGTAATAACTTTCCATGTTTTTCGGCATATTGTAGTGGATGACGTAGCGGACATCCGGCTTATCGATTCCCATTCCGAACGCATTTGTCGCCACCATGATCGGACTGCGGTCATAGATAAAATCATCCTGATTGATGCGTCGTTCTTCATCGGAAAGTCCGGCATGATAACGCGTCGCGCGGAATCCGTCCCGGATCAGTTTCCCACAGACTTCTTCCACCAGTTTTCTGGTCAGGCAGTAGATGATCCCGCTCTCGTCCGGGTGCTGCTCTATGTAATTCTTCACTTCTGCGTATTTATCTTTCGGTGATTCTACCTGAAAAAAGAGATTGCTCCTGTCAAATCCAGTAGTCACGACATAAGGTGTCTTAAGCATAAGGATATTCTGGATATCATCCCTGACTTCTTTCGTTGCAGTCGCCGTAAATGCTGCCACGACCGGGCGCTTCGGAAGTTTCTCAATAAATTCTGTGATCTTGAGATAACTTGGCCGGAAATCCTGTCCCCACTGTGAAACGCAGTGTGCCTCATCCACAGCAACCATCGCGATATCTGCATTCACCGCAAATGAAAGGAACGAATCTGTCAGAAGCCGCTCCGGTGCCACGTAGATGATCGGATATCTTCCCTCTACTGCCAGTGACAAAGCCTTGTAATACTGTCCCTGCGTCAGTGAACTGTTGAGATATGCCGCGTGGACACCCGCCTCATTCAACGCCCGCACCTGATCTTTCATGAGAGAGATCAGCGGGGAAATGACCAGCGTGATCCCCGGAAAGATCAATGCCGGGATCTGATAGCACAAAGATTTCCCTGCACCTGTCGGCATCACGCCAAGCACATCCCTGCCGGAAAGCAGTTCGTCAATCACCTGTTCCTGTCCTTCACGGAAGGTATCATATCCAAAATATCTTTTTAAAATGTCGTACTTCTCGTCTGTCATCCAAAACCTGCTTTCCTGAATATTTTATTTAATAACGAACGCTCGCCTCGCGATATTCGTCATTTCTGTCAATGTAGTAAGTTGCTCTGTTTTTTCCTATTGTAAATACATACATTGGGTATTTATTTTTGAGCGTTTTGAGAATCTTCTTTCCTGTTCCGTTCGGATTGCATCTCATAATATACGCTGTTCTGTAGCGATTGGAGTATCGCACGTAATAGATCTTACCTCCAATATATTTGATATCAGAGAAGTATCCCAGGCCAATGTATGTTGATTTTCTGGTCGCAACATTATAAATATACAGCTTTGTGGGTGAGTTGTCATCTGGGATCTGTCTGTACCCGTATGCATAGTTTCCACGCATTGCCTGCAGATAAAGGCTTCCATTCTCCAGTTTAAATCCGCTCTTTCCAATTGTATAACTGTAAGTTCTGATGCGTGTATTATACTTATAACTGAAGTACAGTTTATTGCCATACGTTCCCACATATTCGAGACGGTTTTCATTGGCAAATCCTGTAGCAGCCACAACCTTTTTGCCGGATGATGTTTTCTGGTAGAGGCGGCTCCTCATCTGATATTTCCTGTTAAATTCAATGGAAAGATAGTAAGTGCGGCCTTTGCCGCGAATTGTAGTATAATTGATGTTATCTGCCTGCACCGGAACTGCCATCAGCACCAGTAATATAGACACCAGTAATGCAATCCCAATTTTTTTCATAAATAGCTCCTCCTTTTCTTTTCATAAACACAATAAAGAATCTGTCTCATTTAAAGTGAAAACAGATTCTTTATCTTATGTAAAATACTTTATGATATTCATAATACTTCATTCAAAACAGATAGTGCATACTCTGCCAGGCTGTGATCCTCCTCACCGGTTCCTCCGCTGATTCCCAGGCCTCCGATGATCGTATCTCCAACCTTAAGTGGTACACCGCCGCCAAAGATCACGATCCTGCCGCCATCCATCTTGTCTACGCCGTAAAAAGTTCCTCCCGGCTGTGCCAGGATACTGAGTTCCTTCGTAGACATCTTGACTGCGACTGCTGTGTAGGCTTTCTTGGTGGCTACATCAAAACTTACAAGGAATGCTCCATCCATGACATGGACTGCGATCGGATTTCCATCCGGACCGCAGACCGCGATCACCGCTTTCTTGCCACGACGCGCTGCTTCCTGTTCGATTTTGTCTATCAGGCGCTTTGCGCTGTCCAGAGTGATCCGTCCCTGGATTCCCATTCGTTTGAGAACTTCCTGGATCACTGCCTCGCTTGTCGCCGGAGTCTGTACTGCTGCCACTGGTTCTGTCTCTTTTCCACCGGAAGGTCTGCTTTCTTCCTGGTTTTGTACCGGCTGCTCTGTGGTTTCTGTATATCTGGCCATGATATACAGATAATCACTCAGACGGTTCATGTATTTCTTTGCGCCGTTGTCTGCTCCGAATTTCACACTGACAGCTGCCAGATCACGCTCCGCTCTCCTTGCAACTGCCCTTGCGATATCCAGTTCTGCTGACAGACGGCTGCTGCCCGGAAGGATATTTTCTTCCTTCGGGCAGCTGAACAGGCCATCCAGACGATCGATCTCGTCTTCAAGCTGTCCTGTCTGATCATCTTCTGTCCTGAACTCTCTGTTAAAAGGATCTGCCACGCCTGATACGATCATATTCAGATTCTTCTGGATATCCTCAAGAAAGTGGATATCCTCAGCTTTATCCATCATGGTCTTGATAAGTCCAAGATGACTGGTCAGCTCATCAATCGTTCCTACCAGTTGAATACGGTCATCTGACTTGGAGACATTTTTTGTACGGACAAGGTTCGTAGTCCCCTTGTCACCGTTTGTTGTATAAATGCTCATCTCGGCATCTCCCATGTCATTTTTGATTTAGAAGGACCAAAGTTTGGTGTAGATCTTGATGATATCTTCTTTGGTCGGTGTTCGTGGGTTCGTTGGTGTGCAGGCATCCGCAAGTGCCGCCTCAGCCATCTTATCCACTGCTGCAAAATATGCATCTGGAGTGATGGTACCAAGCTCCTGGATAGTCATCGGAATATTCATTTCCTTCTGCATGAACTGGATCCAGTTCACAAGAGAACGTACACTCATAACCTGGTTGTAATTGCTCAGTCCCAGGATGTGTGCAACTAACGCATATCGTTCTACTGCAGGAAGATATGTCTTCTGGCTTCTGCTTCTCTTGTTGATGTTCGCATTGAATTCCACAATGTGAGGAAGGAGCATCGCGTTTGCTCTTCCGTGAGGAATATGGAACATCGCACCAAGCTGATGGGCCATGCTGTGTGTGATACCAAGTCCCGCTGTGTTAAAGGAAAGTCCTGCCAGACAGGAGGCCACGTGCATCTTCTGTCTTGCGTGCATATCACTTCCGTCGAGATATGCTCTGAGGAGGAATACTCCGCAGATTTCCATTGCTTTCTCTGCGAGTGCTGCTGAGAATTCGTTATGTCCGGTACTTACATAGGATTCCAGTGCATGTGTGAACACATCCATTCCTGTATCTGCTGTAATCGCCGGAGGTACGCTCTTAACAAGCTCTGCATCCAGAATCGCTTCATCAGCTGTCAGGCTGTCAGAAACCAGTGGGTATTTAACTTTTGCTTCGGTATCATTTACAACTGCAAAAGAAGTTACTTCTGATCCTGTTCCACTTGTGGTCGGAATTGCGATCAGTCCAACCTCGCCGTAATGGTTGATCTTCAGGGCAAACTCACGGATTGCCTTGGAAGAGTCAATTGCAGAACCACCGCCAACTGCGATGATTGCTTCCGGCTGATAGCTCAGGAATTTCTTAACTCCGTCTGCGATTTTGTCGACCGGTGCATCCGGTACAACGTTATGGAAAATATCATATTCCTTACCAGCTTTTTCCAGAGGTCTGGTAATCAGATCAATCATTTTGCTCTGCACTACAAATGGGTCTGTAATGATCAGAACTCTTTTGTATGGAATGTTCTCAAGACGTTCCAGTGCATTCTCTCCAAAATGAATCGCTGTTTTCATTTCAAAGGTCTTCATATCTGTTGCTCCCTTTCTATGGCTGCATGTCAGGATAGAGACATTTTACGCCTGCATCTTTGAAATAACCCATCCATTTGTCTGATGGTTTCCTGTCCGTTACAACCACATCTACATCCCGCAGTTTTCCTGCTACAGAAAAAGCGGTCTGATCAAATTTTGTGCTGTCTACAACCAGAATCTTCTCACGCCCTGATGCGATCATGGCTTTTTTTGTTGTGCCAAAGGATTCCTTTGATTCCATGATTCCCCACTCATGATCCAGTGCCTTGCAGGAGATAATGACCTTGTCTACATAATAGGACCGGATCGACTCCTCTGTTCTGGAGCCCAGGAATGCAAGATATCCTTCTTTCATGACACCTCCGGTTGAAATAATATTCCAGCCGGATACGTCAGAAAGTTCAAGAAGAATCTCCATGGAATTTGTGATTACAGTGAGACGCTCTTTCTCCTTAAGTGCTTTTGCTACAAAGACAGCTGTGGTACTTGCATCAAGAAAAATGTGGTCTCCCTCCTGCACCAGAGAGGCGGCAATCTCCGCCATTTTTTGTTTTCCGCTTACGTTCTGGTTTTTGCGGATATTGAAGGGCAAATCGATACTTACATCCTCGTTTATGACTGCACCGCCATAGCTTTTGATAGCAAGCCCTTCCTTTTCGAGCTTGTCAAGATCGCGGCGGATCGTTTCTTCTGAAACTTCGTAGAGCTGACTGAGTTCGCTTACTACGACCTTCTTTTCTGTCTGAAGTTTCTCCAGAATTAAATTCCGTCTTTCTAATGCCAGCATTTACTTTGCCCCCTTTTGAGAACATTTATTTTTTATAAAAGAGAATCCATCATTCGTTTATCCGGATGTGCAATGACAGATGAATCCAGGTACATACCTTTTTCTGCCACGAATTCTTTTGCTTTCTCGATGGAAGCTTCTACTGCTGAAACTTCTCCTGTAAGAAGCATGTAGGATTTTCCACACATACCTTTTGCGATACGAAGTTCGATAACGTCTACGATCGCAGTCTTGGCTGCCTGGTCTGCTGCTTCGATAATGGAAGCGGCATCATATGTCTCCAGAATTCCCAGAGCACTGATTCCTTCTACCTGTGTTGTTCCATACATTGCCGGGAAAAGGGATTCGTGCGGGTTACCAAGTACAAAGCTGTCGATACATTTGTCCTCATATGTGGTTACTGCTGCGTCAACAGCGGCTTTTACTGCACTTAAATCGCCTGTGATAATTGCAATATATTTTCCCGGACATACGGTCTGTGCCTCGACGATCTCTACATCAGAGGTCTTTACCATGGTATCTGCTGCTGTGATACCTGTGGCAGTCGTTTTAAATTCAATCATTCCGATTGCTTTACTCATGTTCTGCACGTCCTTTCTACTTTGCTGCGATTATGATATGGCGATCTGTTACTTCAGTTACTCTTCCTGAGATACTTGCATGGATGCTTACGCTTAATCCGTCAGCATGCTGCGCGATCATCTGTCCCTTTGTTACTGTGTCGCCTGTTTTCACAATTGCCTGTGCCGGTGCTCCGATATGCTGGCTCAGAAGGATCTTAACCTTGGATACCGGAACTACGTTCTCGTCCATCGGTGCGTCCTTGTCGTATTTTGTCAGTCCTAAACGGGCCATCAGACGTTCTTCCGGAACCTTGCGATATTCTCTTGAAGGTTTAACCGGTACCGGCTGAACTCCCTGAGGAGGTCTGATACCTGCTTTACGAAGTCCGCCCTTCATGTCTGCAAGAAGTGATCTTGGTGCAAGACTCTGCGGGCAGGCATACATTTCGCATACACCGCAGGAACTGCAGAATGCGGAATTGATGTATGGATTTACATCTCTGAAATCTCCGGCAGATGCTGCTCTCATAAAGCGTGCCGGGTCGATCGGGTGTCCGAGGTTATGTCTCGGGCAAAGGTCTGTACAGGTATTACACTGGCAGCAAATAGATGCTGCACGTTTTAAGTCGATTGCTGAAGTTCTTCTTTTCTTCATGACGATCTGATGATCGTGTGGAAGAACGAGAACTGCGTTTGTTGTTTTGGTCACCGGATCTGATCCGTTGCCAATGCGTCCCATCATCGGTCCGCCTACAAAATAAACAGGATCTTTTGTGGTAATGTCACCAGCCTGTGCTACTACTTCATCCAGTGTACAGCCCAGCGGAACCTTGACTGTTACAGGATGACCGACTTCTGCTACTACAGACACGTATTTCTCTGTTACAGGCTTCTGTGATGTCACTGCCTGATATACATTGTAGATCGTCTCTACGTTGAATACAATGACGCCCTGCTCAATCGGCAGTCCGCCAGGTCTGCAAACACGTCCTGTAGCTTCATAGATCAGCACAACTTCATCGCCCATCGGATACACTTCATCAAGAAGATGGATCTTCAGGCCAGGGAATTCCTCAATGTGCTGCTGCAGTGCCTTGATCGTCTGAACATAGGATTTCTTGATTCCGATGATTGCCTGTGAAGCACCAACGGTTTCCATAACCATATGGAAAGTTTTCATGATCTCATATGCATGTTTTTCAAGTAACTGTCTGTGAAGTTTCAGCAATGGTTCACATTCTGCACAGTTCATAAGAATTGTGTCCGCCTTGTCAGTAAGCTTGGCGTATGTCGGGAAACCGGCTCCACCAGCGCCTACGACGCCACTGTCCTGTATAATTTTCTGTAAATCTTTGATTTCCATGGCGTTACTCCAATCCTGCACCATCATCGATGATTCCGACGATTGCGGCATCGATCGGTGCTGTTTCTTCACCGCAGCCAATCCTTGCTGCGCTTCCTTGTGCCACCAATACATATTCCCCGATTCCTGCGCCGATGATATCGATCGCAACGATCTGGGATAAGTCAGTTTTCATATGATGCACCGGCTCCACAATCATGAATTTCTGTCCTATTAACTTGTCACTCTTCCGCGTGGAAACCACGCTTCCAACTACTTTACCTACTATCATGTGTGTGCCTCCGCATTATTATATAATCCCCTAATGCCGGTGGCATACGCCACCGGCTGATCCAGGAGATTCGTATTTACTTTATGATGGTAACTGTATTGCCTGTGGCAATCTTTGCTGCATTCGCTTCATCTGTATCAATGTGCATTTCCAGTGTAAAGCTGTCGTCTACACGGATCGCAACATGATTGAAAATAGTTCCGCGCTCGTTATCTGCCTTGACAGAAACGATATCACCGTTCTTGACACCGGCTGCCTGTGCATCCTTAGGAGACATATGGATGTGACGCATAGCCACGATACATCCCTCTTTGAGATAGATGGCGCCCTTCGGTCCAACGATCGCGATCGGTGCGCTTCCTGCAATGTCACCGGACATACGTACCGGAACATTCATTCCAAGTTTGATGGCATCTGTTGCTGATACCTCAACCTGTGTTGCACTGCGGACCGGTCCGAGTACACGGACGTTCTCGATCGCACGGAGTTTCAGACCAATAATCGTAACAGTTTCGTTTGATGCGAACTGTCCGCCCATCAGATCTTTCTTCTTGGTGAGCTGATATCCAGGTCCGAATAATGTCTCTACGTGCTCTTGTGTCAGGTGAACGTGTCTTGCGGAAACTCCGATCGGAACCATGAAGCCATTGCTTTTTTCTTCTGACTGATTGATGGCATCAATGACCATCTTTGTGATCAGTTCGATATTCTTTGATTCCAAGATTACACCTGCTTTCTTCCGTTTTCAGGATCTTTGGTTATTTGATTGACGGAAGGATTTTTTCTACGTCTGTGTGTGGTCTCGGGATTACGTGTGTAGCAACGAGTTCTCCAAGTCTGGATGCTGCTGCGCTTCCGCTCTCTACTGCAGATTTAACAGCTCCTACGTCTCCACGTACCATAACTGTTACCAGTCCGGATCCGATCTTCTCTGTTCCTACAAGTGCAACGTTAGCTGCTTTGCACATCTGGTCTGCTGCTTCGATAGCTGCTGTAAGTCCTCTGGTTTCTACCATTCCTAATGCTTCCTGTGTCATGATCATATCCTCCTTATGGATAAATAAAAATTAATTCTGGTTACTGTTCACTTCGTTCACAGCAACTTGGTCAAAATGCATTCCAAATCACCTACGGTGATAGCATTTTGCCCTGCATGTCTCGGGATTTTGCCATATTCATGGCAAAACACCTCGCGGGATATTCCCTATAAACAGTAACTAATTGTCTGCTACTTCCTGTGTTTTCTTCTTCCATCGGCTCGCACTCAGCTCTACGAGTTTGACGATCTCCTCGTGCGGCCGTGCGATCACTGCATAACTTGCCGGTTTCTTAATCGCGCCTGCAACAGCGGCTTCAACTGCTTCGTTCACCGCTGATACATCGCCCTGTATGATAAGAGTTACCAGTCGTCCGCCCAGCTTACGTTCCCATGACGCCAGCTCAACGTCTGCAGTTTTGCACATAATGTCGAGCGCGTTGATTGCGGCAACAACACCTGTGATCTCAATAAAACCATATGCTTTATTCATGAGCGAACTCCTTTTGACTGATCTGTATGTATTCTGCTAAGATCAGATCTTTGGAAGAATTTTTTCTACGTCTGTGTGTGGTCTCGGGATTACGTGAGTAGCTACCAGCTCTCCAAGTCTGGATGCTGCTGCGCTTCCGCTCTCTACTGCTGCTTTGACAGCTCCTACATCACCACGTACCATAACTGTTACCAGTCCGGATCCGATCTTCTCAGTTCCTACCAGTGCAACTTCTGCTGCCTTTGTCATTGCATCGGCTGCCTCGATTGCAGCTGTCAGTCCTCTGGTCTCTACCATTCCTAAAGCTTCCTGTGCCATGATTTCTTCCTCCTGAATCATCTGTTTAATTAATTACTGTACCAGGATCTAAGCTGCGTCAGCTTTTATCCAGGGCGCTGATTTTCAGCATCTTGACCGTATCCTCTGTCGGATTCGGTATTACGTAGTGCTGCACTACACCAGTTCTCCGGTTTGCTTCTGCCATTCCTGCTTCCACAGCTGCGGTAACATCCTCAACGCTTCCACGGAATTTGATGCATACCAGAAGCGGTACTGGCAGGCTGTCAGCATTTGCAGGTTTGTTCTTGTCGAACACCTCCAGGCGGACATTGGCTGCCTTGCAACCTGCATCTGCCGCTACAAAGGCTGTTGCCAGCCCAAATACTTCCAAAATTCCTACAGCTTCTGCCATTTTGCTTCTCCTTTATTTCCGGATTATTTATTAATGATCGCGATCTTAAGACCTGTCATTGCAAGGTTTGTCTGATGTGCCTCATTGATCTGCTCAAGCGGGAATCTGTCTGTGATAAGATCAGACATCGGAAGTCCGATTGCTTTTGCTCTCTTGAGGAAATCAAATGTTGTTGCATAATCTCTCAGTGTGTATACCCAGGAACCAACCAGGTTGATTTCTTTGGAACACAGATCGAAGTGCGGGTTGATTGTTGCATCTCCACCATTGATGAAGAAACCAAGCTCGCAAAGTCCACCGCCGTTGCGGATGAATTTGTAGATGTTTGCATGAGCGTGCGGGTTTCCTGTACACTGGAATGCAAAATCTGCAAGATGTCCGCCCTGAGCTTCTTTAACAGCTTCTGTAAGAGCTTCAATGCCTTTGTACTGTGTAAAGTCAACGGATACTTCAGCACCCATCTTCTTAGCGAAATCAAGACGTTTTGCATTTCCGTCTACTGCACAGATGTTTTCGATACCCATGGTACGAAGGATAGCGATACAGATAAGACCGATCGGTCCACATCCCTGAACAACAACTCTTGAGTTGAATTTAAGGATTCCTGTTGTTTTTGCTCTTTCTACTGCATGGATAAGTACTGCACATGGCTCGATCAGGATACGGGAATCCAGATCCAGATCACTTACGTTGAAGAATGTAGATCCAAAAGATCCTCCTCTGATCAGGATGTAATCAGAGAACCATCCGTTAAGATGTACATCATCATCCGGAAGAAGTCCGTATACATCTGCTCCACCAACATTTTTCTTGTTGAGGTCGAACATTGTGATTTCCGGATCATCCTTGAAGATCATACATGTAACAACTTTATCGCCGACTTTAACTGGTTTTCCAGCTGTATCAACTTTAACGTTTTTACCCATTTTTACGATCTCACCAGTTCCCTCATGTCCAAGAGCTACAGGGATCAGACCGAATGGGTCTCTCTTGAATTCGTGTGCGTCAGTTCCGCAGATACCACATCCTTCTACTTTAACAAGGATATCGTCATCTCCAACTTCCGGCATCGGGAATTCTTTGATTTCATAGTGTTCCAGAGCTGTCAGCATTGCAACATGAGCTGTTTTCGGGATTACCGGATCAGCTGTCGGTGCTGCCGGAGCCTGAGCTGCCGGTGCTGCTGTCTGAGCCGGTGCATTTCCGGTCATTCCGGAAAGAACCTGTTTTACGATTTCTTCAATATTTACGTTATTCATATCCATTTTAATATTTCCTCCTGATCAGCGAATGCAAAGGCTGTCTGACATTACGCAGCGTCTTCTCTTGGTAAAGGTGCTTGCACTTGTAAGACCTTCTCCTGTACGGCTTGCGATTGTGAATGTACAGTAACCTTCTCCACCGAATCCAAGTGCAGAATAGGACGGGCCGTTCTTAACAAGGATTGCTGTGTCGATTGCTTTCGCATATTTGGTAATGTTATCAACATTCTTGGAATGGATGTGTGCTGAGTGACGGTTGCCATGTTCAAGCCATACAGCCTGTTCTACAGCATCATCAAAATCTTTGGCTCTTACAATACCAAGGATTGGCATCATAAGCTCTGTTGTGATAAGCGGATGTTCCTTCGGTCCTTCGAAGATGATGCAGCGGATATTTGCCGGTGCGTTTACTCCGATCATGGAAAGAAGGGTCTTTGCATCACGACCTACACATTTACGGTTCAGTTTACCGCCTGCCAGAACAACTTCTGTTAATTTGTCCTGTTCTTCTTTGGAAGCCAGGTAGCAGTCGTTTTCTGTCAGCATGTAGTGCATCAGTTCATCTACTACAGAAGATACTGCAACAACTTCCTTCTCTGCGATACATGGAAGGTTGTTATCAAATGTACATCCGTTTACGATGTCCTGTGCCGCCTTACGGATATCAGCTGTTTCATCAACAACTGCCGGCGGGTTTCCTGCTCCGGCTCCGATTCCTCTCTTACCGGAAGAAAGAACTGCGGTTACAACGCCAGGGCCGCCTGTTGCTGCGATCAGCGGGATATCTTTATGTTTCATCATGATATTGCTTGTTTCAAGGGTAGGCTTCTCAACTGTTACTGCAATGTTGTCCGGTCCGCCTGCTTCAAGAGAAGCTTCGTTTACCAGGTTGATTGCAAAGATAGAAGTCTTGATAGCAGCCGGATGCGGGTTGAATACTACTGTATTTCCGCCAGCCAGCATACCGATTGTATTGCAGAGTACTGTTTCACTTGGGTTGGTACATGGTGTGATCGCACCGATTACACCGAATGGTCCCATTTCGATCAGTGTCAGTCCTCTGTCTCCTGACCATGCAGTTGTTGTGATGTCCTCTGTACCAGGTGTCTTGTCTGCTACCAGATGATGTTTGAGGATTTTGTCTCCCACATTACCCATTCCGGTTTCGTCAACGCCCATACGAGCCATAACTTCTGCATTTTCTTTGATTTTTTTACGGATGCAGGTGATGATTTTTTCTCTCTGATCCATGGACATTTTCTTAACGATCAGTTCTGCTTTCTTGGCAGCTTCGATCGCATCGTTCATTTCTTTGAAAACGCCATGTTTTCCTGTCGGAGCATCTGCAATCTGCATTTTTGCCATTACTTCCTGTACAATATCCTGTACCATGCTCTCACTAATTGGCATGAGATTGTTCCTCCTTAATGTCTACCGGTTATCTGACCGTAAATTATTTCAGGCCAAGCTGTGCCATAACCTGTTTTGTGATGTTTGCAACCAGTTCTGCATCTGCGTTAGCCGGTGCTGCTGCCGGTGCTTCTGCTGCCGGTGCTGCTCCACCAACGAAATCATACTGATATCCCGGGAACTGTTTGTATTCTTCGTTGTGGCATGCTCCACCGCAGTTGTGGCAGTTTACGCCATCTTTGTTCTGGCAGAGGTTTGCAGGATGTTTACCAGGCATACCGAATTTACGACGGATCTCATACAGTTTCTTGATGTTTTCTTTGTCGAATTCCTTCGGTCCGCCAAGGAGTTTGCTCTGATACAGAAGCTGTGCGTAGAATTCTACGGATTCCATCTTCATGTATGCAGCGTTCAGGTCTGTGCTCCATGTAAGAGCTCCGTGGTTCTCAAGAAGAACTGCGTCGAAGTATGGCAGATATTTCTCAAGGTTGTCCGGAATCTCCATTGTGGAAGGTGTACCGTACTCAGCGATCGGAACGCATCCAAGAGCGATAACAGCTTCTGGCATGATCGGCTGTGTAAGCGGGATACCAGCGATAGCGAAGGATGTTGCATAGATCGGATGAGCATGTACAACAGATCCTACGTCTGGTCTCTTCTGATATACTCTCATGTGCATTTTAATCTCAGAAGATGGTTTGAATCCCGGGTTAGCCTGGATTACGTTACCCTGAGCATCTACTTTACAGATGAACTCTGGTGTCATGAATCCTTTGGATACACCTGTTGGTGTGCAGAGGAATTCGTTGTCGTTCAGTTTTACGGAAATGTTTCCGTCGTTTGCTGCAACCATGTTACGGTTGTAGATACGTCTTCCGATGTCACAGATTTGTTTTTTGATTTCAAATTCGTTTACCATGCTTATTTTCCTCCTAAAGCAGTGTGGTTTGCCGTACCCTGGAGGCGATTAGGATAACCCTCAGGGCATAGCTTGGGTTTTGTTTTATTTCTAAGAAGATTTTACTCCTCATAACCTGGATTGTCAAGAAATTATCGTTGTTTTATGTTGTTTTTATTGTTTCTTGAATGTTGTTTTTGTTGTTTTTCGCAACATAACTTTATTGTCCTCAGCCGCCGATCTGAACGTGCAGGGAGCTTACTGCCTCTGCCGCTCTCTTGAGGGTATTCATCTCCTCTGCGGTCGGTGGAAGGATGCCATCCATCAGATATTCTCTGCCAAGTCCGGTGTACTTATCCTGTCCGAGACGGTGATACGGAAGCAGGTGAAGCTGCTCTACTCCGGGCAGGGTATTCGCAAAGGATGCGATTCCCTGGATCTCCTCTACCGTCGCATTGAACGTCGGAATAACCGGAACTCGGATGATCAGCTTGCATTTGCCGGAAAGTGCAACCTTACGGGCATTTTCCATCATCAGATCATTCGGGCGACCAGTGAATTCCTTATGTTTTGCCGGATTGGTATGCTTCATATCCATCAGATACAGATCAAGATATGGAAGGATTTCCTCGATCACCTCAAACGGTGCACATGCCATGCTCTCCAGGGCGGTGTTGATTCCCCGCTCCTTGGCAGCTCTGAGAAGGTCTCTCGCGAACTCCGGCTGGCAGAGGCTCTCACCTCCGGAGAGGGTCAGGCCGCCGCCGGAACGCCGGTAGTACGGGCGATCCTGTTCAACCACCTGGATCATCTCTTCTACTGTAACATCTCTGCCGATCACCTTGTCCTCACCGAGGACTTTCATGGTCTGGATCTTGTATTCCTGTGATTCCGGATTACAGCACCAGCGGCAGCGGAGCACGCAGCCCTTCAGAAAGACGATCGTACGGATCCCCGGGCCATCGTGGATCGAATATCTCTGGATATCAAAAATACGACCTTTTGTCTGTAAATAATCCATAATATCTTCCTTTTAGAAGCCCTGCTCTGTTCTTCTGATTATATCATCCTGAAGAGAACGGGAAAGTGTTGTAAACAGTGCACTGTAGCCTGCAACACGTACAACCAGATGAGAATATTTCTCCGGATGTTTCTGCGCGTCGAGAAGAGTCTCACGGTCAACAACGTTGAACTGCATATGCATTCCCTTCTGATCAAAGAAGGTCTGGATCAGGGAAACAAACTTCTCCAGTCCTTCCCTTCCTGCCAGTGCTGACGGATGGAATTTCTGGTTGAACAGTGTTCCGTTGGATACGATGAAGTGATCCAGTCTGGAAACGGAAGTTGCTGCCGCTGTCGGTCCCTTGACATCCTTGCCTGCGGATGGAGAAACGCCATCTGCAACCGGTGTATGTGCATAACGGCCATCCGGTGTTGCACCTGTCTGTCCACCAAGCGGTACGTTTGCTGATACCGGATAAAGACCTGCCTGATACTGTCCTCCACGTGGATTGTGGTATTTCTGCATCGGGCGTGTGTATGTATAAGCTACGTCTCTTGCAAAATAGTCAACATCGTCGATCGCATTTCCGTATTTCGGAACTTCGTCGATCATGTGATGGATCTCTGTGAATCTGCGAAGCTGCTCCTCTGTAGGTTTCAGTCTCATGACTGTTGTAAGGACTGCTTTGGCTGTGTCTTCTGTGACATTCATGCCGCCGTCCTGCATTCCCTTGAGGATCATCTCGGAGATATCTTTGACTGACTGCTCATCAAGTCCTTTGTCATAGTTCCATGCAAGAGCTTCTTTGTATTCTTCCATGGAAACTTTCTTGTCTTCGTATACAAGTTTGCGGATCGCATACAGGGAATCTGCCATATTTGCGATACCGAAGCCCTGCGGTCCTGTGAAGTTGTAGATCGCGCCGCCTTCCTGAACGGAAAGTCCTCTGCTGATGCAGTCATCTACCATACAGGATTCAAATGGAAGCGGTACACGTTCTGCGTGTGCAACGTCGATCGCATTATCTGCATTTACAAGAAGGGAAATACAGTATTCCATCTGTTTCTTGTATGCGTCATAAAATTCCTCGAAGGTTGTCATCTTGGTGACATCGCCTGTCTGGATACCAACAAGCTCGCCCTTGTCCATACCATTGGAGAATACGAGTTCCAGCGGGCGGCACATATTGAAGAATGCTGCGTCATGCCATCCATCTGTCTTGCCGGCTTTCTGCGGTTCTACACATCCGATGATGTTGTATTCTCTGGCATCTGCAAGAGTCAGTCCTCTGTTCAGAAGTGCCGGGATGATAACTTCATCATTATAGTAGGCCGGAAGTCCGATACCTGTTCTTGTAAGCTCGGCTGCCTTGATCAGCAGTTCGTGCGGGGAGCCATTCCATACACGAATGGAAAGGGAAGGCATCGGCAGGTGTACATGCATAGATGCAAGGATACACATAACAGAAAGGTCATTGGTAACATCATTTCCGTCCTTGTCCTGACCACCGACGATCAGGTTCTGGAAAAGGCTGTATCCTGCAAATCCCTCTGCAGAAGCTGCATCACGGACTTTGTTGAGGTCATTCAGTTTGACCCAGATACAGTCAAGAAGTTCCTGTGCGGATTCTCTGGTGATGATGCCCTTGTCAAGATCTGCCTTATAATAAGGATACATATACTGGTCAAAACGTCCAGGGGAAATGGAATGTCCGCTGGATTCAACCTGAAGGAGCTGCTGTACAAACCAGAAGGACTGGCATGCTTCATAGAAGCTTGTTGCTCCATTTGCCGGAACACGGCTGCAGTTCTGTGAGATCTGCAGAAGTTCCTGTTTACGTACAGGATCGGTACACTCTGCTGCCATCTGGGACGCAAGCTCTGCATAACGCTCTGCGTATTCGATGACTGCCTGGCAGGAAAGGATGACTGCCTTAAGAAAATGTGATTTCTTGACGTAATTGCCGTCTCCAACCTGACATCTGTCGAGTTCTGCCTGTGCTTTGTCGATGATTCCCTTGTAACCGATTGCAAGAACTTCTTCATATTTAACAGTTACATGTCCGACACCGTTGTAAAAATAGTTGCCTGGTGTAAAAATATTGTGTTCGATTGCTCTGATTGCTTCCGGCGCCATGTAGGAGGTTGCAAGTTCGCTGGAGGTTTTGCCCTTCCAGTATTTATGTACTTCTCTTAACTCCTGCTTGGTCTCCTCAGCAATGTAAAACGGGTCTGCGCTCCTCGTTTCAACCGTATCCAGTTCATCCTCCAGCCACTGGTAGGAAAATTCCGGGAAAGTCTGACATCCTCGCGGTGCGATCGTGCTGCTTCCAACAATCAGTTCGTTGTCACGGATGATGATCGGGATATTACGGAGAATGTGGGCAAAAGCTTCTGCACGTCTGGTGATCGTAGGCTGTCCCTCTGTGGCCTTGTACGATTCTGTGATAAGCTTCGCCCTTGCAGATTCGATAACCGGCATGTGGGCATAAAGTGCCTCAACCAGTTTCGGAATTCTGGATGACTTTGGAATATCTGTGGTATTAAACATCTCCACGTCTCCTTTCTTATGGTGTCTCAAACGCCATATCTCATATGTATCAGCGGACATGCCACTGGCACCTCTTAAGGCGCTATGACGCCACGATTCATATAGAACCATTATACTCTACACGCTCCTGCATGTCAACGAAATCCAACAGTATTTATCGGTTTTTTGTGCGGGTTTTGTTGTGGTTTTTGTTTGTTTTGTGTTGGTTTTTATTTGGAATTTGATTTTTGAGTTGACTTTTGGATTTTAGACTGCCATACTGAGATCAGTATAGTTTCTGTTACTGTAATTGGATCTGACAGTAACGATTTTTTCCGATCGGAGGAGGAACAAACATGTATCTTTCTGATGTACATACACATTCCATCGCAAGCGGGCACGGAACGACCTGTACCGTTTCTGATATGGCAAAAGCGGCTTCAAAGAAGGGGCTTAAACTGCTCGGGATCACAGACCATGGACCTGGCACACTTGCCGCGGGAACTTCTTCTTATTTCAGAAGTCTTTCTTATTCTCCCAAGAAACGCTTTGAGATTGAATTATTGTTTGGAGTTGAACTGAATATCCTTGATGTTGATGGACATGTAGATTTAAGTGATAAACTTCTTGACAAACTGGATTACGCGATTGCGAGCATGCACGCGCAAAATTATAAGAGTGGTTCTGTAAAAGAAAATACAAGTGCTTACCTGAACGCTATGAAGCATCCCTGCGTCAAAATCCTCGGACATTGCGATAATCCGCATTTTCCAGCAGATTATGAGACACTTGCAGTCGCAGCAAAAGAATTCGGAGTGATCTTTGAAATCAACGAAGCCTCCCTCGCCCCCTACGGCTACCGAGGAGACACCCGAACCAACAACCGCGAGATCCTGCGCTGCTGCCGCAAGTACAACATCCCGATCGTCCTCTCCAGCGACAGCCACGGCACAGAACACATCGGAGACTTCACCTGCGCCGCCGAATTCGTGCATGAAGAAATGTTCCCGGAGGAACTGATCTTGAATAATCAGATTCCAAGGTTGAAAATGATATTAGAAGAGAGATAATGAGTCTCCCACACACCGGTCCCTAATCTGCCGCCCTACGGGCGGCGTTCAGGGACCACACCCCGGTGAGCGAATGTCATCCGTACAGGAGGTGTTTCTCCGTAGGCGTCCCCATTCCTCATCTACCCCATCTTCTTCATCAACTCCACCAACTCCGCATACTTCCCAGTCACATACCCATAATTCTTCCTCTTATGCGGCAGCTGACAATCCGTGCAGTCCTTAAATCCCTTATCCGTAAACTTAAAATTCCCGCCACATTTATCACCCAGTGCATACAACGGGCAATAACAAAACAGACAATTAAAGTTCTCCGGGTCTGCCCCTTTATGGCATGGAAAATATTCACACTCCTTATTGCTGAAATAGGAATAATGTTTCCCTTCCCAATACGGTTTCTCCATAATATTCACCTCCATCCCCTTTTCATCCTATTATATCCTATAAGAAAATATAAAAAAAGCAGCTATGACCAATGTCATGCTGTCATTCAAACATTCTTATAGAGGATTTGCGATGCTGCTCCGGGGTAGACAATGAATCCGTTCAAATATGCGGAGGGAACGAATGCATCCGAAGCAGTATCGCCTGCCATTTAATCATACCCTTAATGGGTTACCATGCTCTGCGGCGGCCACCGCAATTACAAGCATGAGGTATAATTCATACGAACAGGCGAATTCCATAAAAAAATGCCTGCTTCCAATAAGCAGACAACACTCTGGGACTGCGGATATCCCTAAGTTGGTTGTTACACTTTACACGGAAGTTTAACCTCGCCATACAAAGCAGGTTTCCTGACTTCAGGATCATCGCTTGCCTTCCCCTTCTCATACTATGTACAATGGGATAATGAAGGTTCGCTCCTCTGTTACAGTGACCGGATCGCTCAGGACTCTCACCTGATTCCCTCTTCTGACTGCTACGCGGACACAGCCAGCACTTCATATGTTCAATATGGAATTATACTGACATTATAATAGCATACCCTTTGGTCATTGTCAATAGTATCTGATACTTTTTTCACAAATTCATAAGTAAAAAGTTATAATCTCTTTTCACACCCGTTTTTTCTCTGTGTTGCATTTTTTCTGCGTGTGTCCTATACTGAATTATATTTTCCGGTCCTGCATGACCACTACGTAGTTATCACCAAAAGGAGGATTTTTTATGATTCAGGATATCGCACCGCATACTTATCACAATGAATATAAACCAGTCACACCGGATGGCAACAGCATCATTCTCGCTTACGAAAATGGAAAGTGTTTCTTCCATAAAAAAGAAGATGACGTTTCCATCTCTCTTCCACGTTTTCGCGAACTGGAAGGAAATGTAAGCGATCTGTACGAAAATTATATCTATCTTTTTTCCATTGATCAGGAACGTTTTTATCTGATCCCGGGACTTGATACATCCCTGCTGCCGGGCTATGAATTCCATGAAACAAGAGAGCTTCGTTATGTCCAGCCACAGTATCTTGCTTTCGCCACAGTCACTGGATATCAGCTCTGGTTCTGGTACAAAAATCGGCGTTTCTGCGGATGCTGTGGAAAACCAATGAAGCATGACACAAAAGAGCGTATGATGTACTGCCCTTCCTGCGGCCGTCGGGAATACCCGGTACTTATGCCGGCTGTCATCGTCGGCATCACAAACGGTGACAAGATCATTTGTTCCAAATATGAAGGCCGGAGTTTTAAACAATATGCTCTGATCGCCGGATTTGCAGAAATTGGGGAAACCATTGAAGAGACCGTCCAGCGTGAGGTCATGGAAGAGGTCGGCCTTAAAGTCAAAAATCTTCGTTATTACAAGAGCCAGCCATGGTCCTTCTCCGGCACTTTACTTTTCGGATTTTTCTGTGATGTAGACGGAGAGGATACTCTCACGGTGGATCACGAAGAGCTTTCCATAGCACAGTGGTTTGAGCGTGATCAAATTATCGGTCAGGACAACAACAGCAGTCTTACTAACGAGATGATGATGGTATTTGCTGCTGGAAAAGAACCCAAATAAAGAATAGACAAACGTGGTATCTGTTTTTACAAGCAGGCACCACGTTCAGACTATCGCATTATACTCATCATGCAGATCTGCACTTTACAATTCTTTTATCCGCTTCATTTCAAATATTTTGTTATATAGTATATATATTTCGTAAATTTATCTTTATTTTTCAGTATCAAAGACATATCTTTTTCATCCCGCACATGCTATAGTAACATCATCAAAGCTGTTCAGTTCCTCCAATCACCTTACACATTTGCGTTTACTGCCTGAGCAGCTTTTTCAAAAAAACATTCACATTACCAACAGGGGGTTTTGTTATGAAAGTTGTAGTTGCTGTTGATTCATTTAAAGGAAGCATGACTTCCATGGAAGCCGGCATGGCTGTCAAAGCCGGCGTTCTTGCCGCACATAAAGATGCAGAAGTGATCGTCAAACCACTGGCTGACGGCGGCGAGGGAACTACGGATGCCCTGATCGAAGGGCTGAATGGAGAACGTGTCGATGTCACAGTTACCGGACCTTATCATGAACCGGTCAACGCATATTATGGTTATCTCAAGGACACCAACACTGCTGTCATGGAGATGGCTTCTGCCGCCGGGATCACGATCTCCGAGCAGAAAGATCCTATGATCGCTACCACTTACGGTGTCGGTGAAATGATCCTTCACGCCATCAACAAGGGAATCCGCAATTTCATCATCGGAATCGGCGGCAGTGCTACCAATGACGGTGGGATCGGAATGCTTAAGGCTCTTGGATTTACTTTCCTTGACAAAGACGGTCAGGACACCGGCGAAGGCGGACAGGCTCTTGCCAAAGTGGCTTCCGTCAGACTTTCCGACAATGCTGAGCTTCTCTCCCAGTGTAATTTCAAGATCGCATGTGATGTCACAAACCCGCTCTGCGGCTTCCAGGGTGCCACTTACATCTATGGTCCGCAGAAAGGCGTTACTTCCGAAATGCTTCCGGTCCTCGATGCCGGAATGGAAAACTATGCAAAAGTCACCTCACAGACCATCGGAAAAGACAACATGAACGCATCCGGTGCAGGTGCCGCAGGCGGACTTGGTTTTGCATTCTTAAGCTACTTAAACGGAGAACTGACTCCTGGCATCCAGCTTATCCTGAATGCTGTCCATCTTGAGGACGAAATGAAAAACGCCGATGTTGTCGTAACCGGTGAGGGTCGTCTGGATCATCAGACCGCCATGGGAAAAGCTCCTGTAGGCGTCGCAAAACTCGGCAAAAAATATGGTGCAAAAACCGTCGCTTTTGCAGGAAGCGTCACAAAAGAAGCCGTTGCCTGCAACGAAGCCGGTATTGATGCATTTTTCCCGATCATCCGTGGAATCTCCACCCTCAGTGAAGCCATGGATCCGGCTACTGCCAAAGCCAATATGGCTGCAGCGGTGGAACAGGTATTCCGTCTGCTTTAACTTTGTCCCTTTTCTCCCTTTGCCCGCTGGTCCCTCTCCCGTATGCCAGCGGGCTTTTTTGCGTATAAAACTGGTATTTTGGCGGCTGATTCGTTATAATATGAAGAACGGGTTTTTTACTATATAAAATAATGGGGTATTTTATCATGAAAAAAATAGCACTTATCACAGACGGCTGGAAACGTTACGTTACCTATGCCTGGGTAGAGGGATACCGCCGCTTTGCTTCCGTTCTCCGGCAGAACTGTCCTGTCGGTTCCATATGTATGCGCTATGGTGGCGACGAGTTTGTATGTGTCGTTCCTGATCTTGACATAAGAAAGCTTCATCAACTGGAACAAAATATCCAGCACGCTCTGGCTGAATTTTCTTCTGCCAGTCATTTCTCGTTTCCAATTGAAGCAAGCATTGGCAGTGTCATCGCTGACGATCCTGTATTCTCTCTCAATGACTATATCAATCTCGCCGACCAGAAAATGTACCAGACTAAAAAAGCCCACAAAGCAGCACGAGGAGCAACACCATGACACCTTACATCACCAGAGCACTCGCACAGCAGATCGTAGATACCGTCCGGGATCTGTGCGGACAGAACGTGAATTTCATTGACTGTTCCGGGACGATTTTTGCCAGCACAGATGCGACACGCATCGGGACCTTTCATGAAATCGGACAGCAGACGGCCGAGCGCGGTACTGTGATCGAAGTTCGGGAAAATGACCGCTTTACCGGCACACAGCAGGGTGTCAATCTTCCTGTCTACCATAATCACAAGATGATCGCCGTCATCGGTATCACCGGAAATCCCGATGAAGTACGCAAATATGCCAAACTGGCTGAACGGATCACCCGGCTTTTGATCCGTGAGAAGGAACTGGACGCTTTTAACCGCACAGAATCTGACAAAAAAAGCTATATCCTGCGCGGGCTGATCGACCATGAGGATATCCACCCGGATTATCTCAGAGAAAATCTAACCCGGTGGAACATCAGTGAAAAAAAGTCCTGGCAGCTTCTTCGCCTGAAAATCCATTCTGACAATGGACCTGCACTCTCCGCTTCTCTGGACACTGCCATCTCCCGGCTTTTTCAGAAGCTTGACAATCAGCTTTTTACTTTTGTGTACCCGGATGAGTATCTTGCTGTCATCGAAGACAAGGTTTTCCACCGGCAAAGACAAATTCTGCTGGATTTCGCACAGAAATATGCAGGCACTCTGTGCATAGCTGTGGGAAACCCGTCCTCAATCCATGAAATCGCAGATTCTGCTTTTTCTGCCGAGATTGCACTGAAATCCATGCCTGCCGGATCTAACTATGCAGAGGCTTCCTCTCTGGATCTGGAACTGATCCTCGCCTCCATAAATTCCCGTAACAAAAAAGCCTTCCTGGAGAAAACCCTCGATAAGCTTTCTCCGGAAGACCTTGAATTACTTCGTATTTACTTTTCCTGTGACATGTCCCTCAAAAAGACCTGCGAGGAAACGTATCTGCATAAGAATACGATCCAGTATCGGCTCAATCATATCCATAAGAAATGCGGATACAACCCGCGGGAGTTTCAGGATGCTGTGCGGCTGTATCTGGCACTGAAGATGTAACAATTCTATGCCAGCTGACTGATCAGTTTAAGAATCCTGCCTGCAGAGGAACGGATTTCTTCTTCTGTAAGATCTCCGTTTCTGTATGCTTCGCGAATACTCTCGGCATCTTCTGCATTTCCAGGCATGATAATGTCATTTCCTGCCGCAGCACATTTCCATGCAACACTTCCATCTTCCGGTACGGTTGTATTCCAGTCGGACATGATAACTCCATCAAATCCCCACTCTTTCCGGGCAATTCTGGTACACAGATCTTTGCTGTTCGCCGCATGCACTCCATTGACAAGATTGTAAGAAGACATGATTGCTGCCGGCTGTCCCTCTTTCACTGCAATTTCAAATCCACGAAGATAAATTTCTCTGAGCGTCCTCTCTGAAATCTTTACATCCACCCCCATACGGTTATCTTCCTGATTATTGCATGCAAAATGCTTAATTGTAACGCCGCATCCCTTATGGCACTGCACACCTTTTGTTACAGATGCTGCCAGCGTTCCTGAGAGGAACGGATCTTCTGAATAATACTCAAAATTTCGTCCACAAAGAGGATTTCTGTGGATATTCAGACCCGGTGCCAGCCACAGATTGACGTGAAATGCTTCCATCTCAAGTGCAACCGCTTCTCCAAATCTCTGCATCAGATCTCTGTTCCAGGTCTGAGCCATTACAGTTCCTACCGGGAATGCAGTGCAGTACTGATAATACTGGTCAGCACCCTCATGCTCTTCTCTGTCTACCAGGAAGCCATTCTCCAGTGCCCCCAGTACACCGATTCCATAAACGGTATCTGTTGCCCTGTCCACTTCATAGTGCTGCTGCAATCGAATACCTGCCGGTCCGTCTGCCATGATCAGCGATGGAACACCATACTTGTCAAGAAGTCCTTCTGTTGTCTCACCTGCGGTTCCCGGAACGCGGATTCCTGCTGCCCCCAGAGTACTTGTTGTTTCTGCAATATTTCCGTAGAGAAGAGGAATCAGATCTTCTGCCATCTGTTCCGTGGCATAAGCTGATCTGTATATTTTTTTCTCTTCTGGATGCGGTGTAAAAACAATACAATGACTGTTATCTGCCGTTGTTTTTCTGCATTCGTACGTTTTCCACAGTTCTTCTTCTATCTCTGCTGTGTTTTCCAGGACACAGGTATCCTCCAACGATACACTTTGCTCTACTTTCACAGTGCTGCTGTATTCGAGAGATACAGAACTGTTTCCGGTCCAGATACCATAGTTTCCTTTTTCTACGATCCACTGATGTTTTTCCTCAGAAAAATATGCCAGTTCTTTCTGTCCAACTGTGATCTTCAATGTTTCAGCTTCTCCCGGCTGCAAAAGCTTTGTTTTTGCATACCCAACGAGACGGCGATATTCTTTCTTTACCTCTGTCTGAGGAAGAGATGCATAAATCTGCACAACTTCTTTTCCTGCATAAGTATCTCCGATATTAGTAACTTTCATTTCAACTGTAAGTTCTTTCTCCGAAGTCTCAATCCCTTTGAATTCTATTTTAAACTCTGTATAGGACAGTCCGAATCCAAACGGAAACAGTGGCTTTTTGCCAAAGCTGTCAAAATAACGGTATCCGACAAAAATCCCTTCTTTGTACTCTTCGGTATCCAGATTTCCATTCAGATAACTGTAATCCTCTGCAAAAGGGCAGTCTTCATATCTTCTCGCCCAGGTTGTCGTCAGTTTCGCACTTGGTACACAGTTTCCCAGCAGGATGTCTGCAACCGCATATCCACTCTCCTGCCCCGGCTGGGAAATATTAAGGATTGCCTTTATGTTCTCTGTATTTTCCAGAATGTCAGTCAGTTCGATCGGACCACCCGCATTCAGAAGCAGGATGACCGGAATCTTTTTTTCATTCAGGAAAAAAAGATCTGCTGCTTCTCTTTCACTCAGATAATAGTCTCCTTTTACCCTGCGGCGGTCTTTACCCTCTCCGGAAATACGGCTGAGCACATACACAGCTGCTTTTGCATCTGCGATATCCTTTGCTTCAACAGCCCGTCCTTCCGGAAGAATAAAAGGGTTGCTTGCGTATGCATCAAATGGATTATCTACGTGCTTTGCATCCTCAAGGATTTTTTCTTTCCAGACATTTCGTGCGTTTTTATAACGTTCTTCATAATCCTCCAGCCAGTCCTCGCTGGTAATAGTCACACCTGCTTCTTTCATTCCCTGATAAATGGAAATATTTTCTCTGTTATTTACATCACCGGAACCAATTCCGCCTTTAATAGTCTTTTCTGCCCCACTTCCAAGCAGTGCAATAGCTGAAGCTGTGGAAAGAGGAAGTACTCCTTCGTTTTTCAGAAGTACAATACCTTCCACCGCCGCTTCTCTTGCCAGAGTCCGGTGTCTGATTTCAAGTTCAGACAGACTCTGATCCATACTTCCACTGTGTCCCCATACATCTTTCATATATAATCCTCCTGCTAACGTTTGAATTTATTTTATACAACAAAAGAACGACAGCATTCTTTATCCTTTATACAAGAATATCCTGCTGCGTTCTTCTGACTGATGATAACTTTTATTTTTTACTCTTTTACGCCACCCAGCGTAACACCTGCGATGATATATTTTGACAGAAGCAGATAAACAATAATGATCGGTACGATAGCAACAGTGATCATCATGTAAATCTTACCCATATCAAAGTTCATGTAATCAGCACCTCGTAATGTTGCAATCAGGATCGGAACCGTCATCTTGTTCTTGGACTGGATAACCAATGCCGGTACGAAGTAGTTGTTCCATGATCCAACAAAGGTAAAGATTGCCTGAACTGCGATCGCCGGTTTCATGATTGGAAGTACAATACGGTTGAATGTATGGAACTCTCCAGATCCGTCAATTCTGGCAGCTTCCACCAGTGACAGCGGAAGAGAAGATTGTAAATAACTGTACATAAAGTAAAATACTGCCGGTGAAGCAATGGACGGAATAATCAGCGGAAGAAGTGAATCATACATTCCCATCTTTGTGATCAATCTCAGGAATCCCATTGCAGTTACCTGTGTCGGCATAACAAGGATTGCCATGATGAAAGTAAAAGCAACTTTCTTTCCCTTGAAATCATAAGCATAAATGCCATATGCAGTCAGGGAAGAAAAGTATGTACATAATGCTGCAGAGCATCCGGACACGATCACACTGTTAATGATTCCTCTGAACATTGGAAAGCTTCCATCATTTGCCACACTTCTCAGGTTATCCAGAAAATGTTTACCCGGAATGATAGAAAAGCCTTTCTGCAGTTCTGCATGTGAATGCGTTGCATTGATAAGCAGAATCGCAAAGAAAAACAGACACATAAAAGATAAGAGAATGAGTACAATATGTGCGAAAATGCTCATCACACGTTTTCCTGAATTTGTTTTCATGATCTTGCTCTTCTCCTTTCTTCTTTTGCACGTTTCTTAGCTGCCTTTTTTGAACCATCTGGATCGTTGTCATTGGTCATTCTGTAAACAAAGAAGCAGAGGATACCACTGATGATGAACAGGTAAACAGATAATGCACCTGCCATTCCATAATTCTTGCTCTTCAGATGACTGTTCAGGAACATGATCAGTGTCATGGATGTTCTGTCCGGGTTACCCTGTCCGTTTGTCAGGATCTGAGGAACATCAAACATCTGAAGACCACCGATGATAGATGTGATCAGTGTGTATGCAAGGATCGGACGGATCATTGGCAGTGTAATATAGAAAAATCTCTGAATTCCATTGCATCCATCCAGATCAGCAGCCTCATAGACCTCCACACTTACACCCATAACTGCCGCCATCAGCATGATCGTTGTATTTCCAAACCACATCATAAAGTTCATAAATCCGATCAGTCCTCTTGTTCCCAGAACAGAACCCAGGAAATCAATCGGTGCTTTCAGAACACCCAGAGACAGCAGAATAGAGTTGACCGGACCATTGGTAGAGAACATCGTAAAGAATAATAAGGCAAATGCAGACGCCATGATCAGGTTCGGCAGATAAATAACTACTTTAAAGAACTGTTTGCCGTGGATCTTCATTCGAAGATCTGTAAACCAGCAGGCAAGTACAAGTGCAACCACGATCTGCGGAACAAAACCGATCAGCCACAGGATCAATGTGTTTTTTCCATACAGGAACATATCTGATTTCAAAAGACTGATGTAGTTTTTCATGCCGACAAAATTCGGACCTACTACCTTGATACCCGAACGATAATATTCGAAAAAGCTGTATCTTACAGTATCGATCAAAGGAATAAGAGAAAATATCAGATACGCGATAAAAAATGGAAGAATAAATAACAAGCCCCATTTTCCGTAATCAATATTTTTTTTCTTTTTTTTCATAAATGCCTTTCCTTTCCAATAAACAGCAGGGCACTCTGTACCCTGCTGATCTGATCATTTATTCCGGCCACTGTACTTCTGTGATTTCCGGATAACGTTCCATGATTGCTGTTTCAAAGTTTGATTTTGCTTTGTCAAACTCAACATTTCCCTGGAAATAATCGCTGAAAGCATTCTGGAGCAGTTCTACACAGCCCTGATCATAAGGGGAAAGCGGGGCAATTTTGATGTTTTCTGCAACCGGTGCAAAATATTCAAATGGATTCTGTCCACCGAGGAAATCAGAAGCGAATGCATCGTCAGAAGCAGCCTCCTGCATACCGGATTTTGTATTTGTAAAGTCAGCATAGTCCTGGGAAATCTTTAACAGGTTGTCTTTGTTTCCAGTCAGAGCAAGGATAATATCTTTTGCATGTTCCGTGTTGTCTGTTCCTGTTGCTACATGGATATAAGATCCGCCCCAGTTGTATTCCTGCGGTGGGTTTGTAACAGCCCAGGCACCGTCTTCGCCATCCCAGTTTGGTTTCAGGGTAAAGTCAATTCCCCATGCCGGGAACAGGAATGCGAATACTTTGGAGTCAGAGCTCATAGCTTTGTTCCAGTCATCGTTCCACTGACCTTTTACAGTTTTGTTCAGATATCCTGCATCCAGCCATTCTTTTGAATCACTTATCCAATCCATGATCTTCTGGTCAACTTTGATCGTTGTGCTTCCCGGCTCTACCCATGAATTTTCGATGCTGTTTCCATACAGACGGAATGTATCTGCATAAGAAGCAAATGTGTAGTATCCTTTTGCTTTCAGTTCTTCTGCTGTTGCTTTTGTTGTATCCCAGTCCTTTAATTTCTCGCCTACTGCTTTCGGATCATCTGTTCCAAATACATCTTTTGCGATGTCACGACGATATACCAGAGTTCCCGGGCAACACTGCCATGTAGAACCTCTCTGTACTCCATCAGTGTCAGATGCTGTTGTTTTTGTAAAATCATACTGATCTGCAAGATCTTTGTCAGGATCAATTCCGAGGTCTTTAAGCGGAATTGCCACATCTGCATCTTTGTCTGTATATTTATTTACATAGTCTGTCTCTGACAGGAAAATATCTACTTTGTCATCGTCTGCCGCATCCGCCTGGTTCATCAATGCTTCATCCAGTTTTTGCTGGTAAACGCCATCCTGATTCGGGTTAATGACCCAGTGGATCTCTGTTCCATCTTTCAGTGTTGTAACTGTTCCATCCTTTGATGTAGATTCTACTTCCGGATATACAGCTTCCAATCTCTGACGAAATTCATCATTCCAGGAATAAATATTGATCACTTTTCCTTCTCCGGAATCCGCACTTACTACAGTTGCTGCTGAGAGTGTTCCTGCAACAACTGCTGCTGTCAGGATTACAGATACAAATTTTCTTTTCATTAAAAATTCCTCCTTGTTCAAAGCATTTTTCACTGTTTTCTCTTTGATGATGATACTATATCATTTTTGACATTCAAAATATATTATTAATCTTAACAAAATGTCAGATTCATGTCATAATATAAAAAATCAACACATTAAGGAGTGATATTTATGGCAATTTCAAAAGACTGGTACCACACTGAAATGAAAAACGATGATATGGAGATCCTGCACCGTTCTCCCTCCGTAGAATACTCTTTTTATAATGCAGTCCGAAGCGGAGACATGGAGACTGTCACTGCAAACTGCAAAAACGATTCCTTTCTTCATCTCGAAGGAACTGGTGTCCTTTCAAGAAATCCTCTGACCAATATCAAATATCATTTTGTGGTAACTACCGCCATGCTGACCCGTTATTGCATTGACGGAGGACTGGAACCGGAGCAGGCCTATCGCCTCAGCGACTTCTATATCTTAAAAATGGATTCCTGCACTTCAGTCCGTGAAGTTGCAGACCTCCACCATATTATGGCAAAAGATTTTACCGGAAAAATGCTTCTTCAGAAAAAAAGTTCTGTTCTGTCCAAACCTGTCATTGAATGCATCAACTATATCTACAGTCACATAAAAGAAAGAATCACCATTCAGGATCTGGCTGAACATACAGGGCTGTCCTGCAATTATCTTTCCCGTATATTCAAGCAGAATCTTGGTGTATCGATCAGTGACTACATCCGTGAACAGAAAATAGAAAAAGCCACTCATCTTCTCAGATATTCTGATCAGTCTATCGTGGATATTGCGGCGTATCTTTCCTTTTCCTCACAGAGTCACTTTATACAGATTTTTGAAGGCTATACAGGACTGACACCAAAGAAATACCGCGACAAATACTACAAATCCATGTGGTAGACCAGCAGACATGCCTCTGTCTCTCTCCGGCATTGAGAAAAACAGAAAACAACCCGGCATTATGTCATTTTGCTACATAATGTCGGGTTGTTTTTATTGTAATACTATAGTAATATTATGTGTCTCATCTGAAGACAACTGTTCAATCGTCTCTTTTTTCATGCAGGCACTTCCGCCTGCTCTTTTTTCTATTTCTTTTTCGTCACAGTACGCCTGAACAATCTGATATTCTCCATACTCCTTTTTGTCTGGATTGGAAATGTGAACCTCAAATTTCTTTCCTGCAAATTCCAGATAGAGTGATGCATTTCCTTCTTTATCAAACTGTTCTGCCATAAGTGCTGGTGCGATCACAAGATTGCCAATCTCTCCTCTTACTCCAAAAGCTTCTGTGATCATGGTCAGCATATACCAGCTTGCTGCACCGGTAAGATATGCATACAGCCCTCTTCCATCACTGTCAAAATATTCAGGAAGACCTGGATACATATAGCTGCTTTCAAAGTTCATTGCCGCATGAAGAAGTGTATTGAGCACTTTATATCCTTCTTTTACAAATCCCTGACTGTACAGAGCATTTGCATACATGACTGCCATGTGAGAGAAAACAGCTCCGTTTTCTTTTTCACCATAGGCAAAGCCGAACATCCTGCCGAGATCAAATTTCTCTTCTCTGAAATTTGTATTCAGTCGATAACCGCCTGCTTTCTCATCGAACAGATATTTATCTGCACTTCTGCTGATCGCGGCAGTCTGCTCTTTTGTTGCAGTTCCGCTCATGATCGCGAATACCTGGCTGGTCAGCATCATGCGTACACGATCTTTTTCGCAGCACTCTACCGGATTCTTGTGGTCATCATAATAACCATTGAACCATCCGTCTCCACCATCTGTGATCCATTCATTCTTTCGGATATTTTCCATCATCCATTCTGCTTTTTCACGCAGATTTCTGACTATCTCATCAATTCTGACAATCACTGTGTCGCCGCTGATGTTGTGTGCACACTTTTTGGTGTAAGAACCCAGCAGTTCTCTTTTTTTGTCTGCATTCTCATATAGATCTCTTCCACAGGAAAACAGACATTCCATTTCACTGGCAATCTCAACCCGGTTAATTCCGCTTATGCGTTCCAGGTTTTCCAGGCAGTCTGCAATGTTATTCATATTTCCTGCATAGGCACAGGTAAACGCCACACTCTCACCATTGTCCCACGCCATATCCATGGCATCGTTCCAGTCGGCTCCATGGAGTTTCATTTCATTATGCTCACCCACATCATAAAAAGCAGTTAAATTCTGCAGAAGAATATGCTCCAGAATTGTTCCGAAATAAATATCTCCGCTCTCTACTTTCTGCTGTTTTCCGTAAGCTGTATTCCATTCTTCATCGTGTGTTGTTCCTCTTCCTGACTGAAGATCTTTGAAATATGGAACTTTTTCAAACAGAATATTCATATCACCGGTCTGGTCGATATACAGCTTCGTCGTTCCAAACGGCCAGAATGCATGATCCATCCAGACACGGGCAATATTATTTCTGTCCGCGATAAATTCTCCCTGTTTATTTCCAATAATCGTGGCATTTGTTCCGTCAATGCGGACACCGCCATAGTTGGCAACAATCATCTGACGCACTACAGCCGGATTCATGATCAGGAGTGCAAGACAGTCCTGCCAGAGATCTCTCCATCCCCGTCCGCCTTTTCCATAGTCGTGGTATGGGAGAAAAGAACAGCCATAGATTCTTCGCAGTAGCGGCTGAAAGCTGATCCATTTCATATAGTTATCAGCATCTGCATCACCGGTTTCATAAGATACATTTACTTTTTTCTGCCAGTAGGATTTCACCTCTTCAAGAACGTTCTCCACCTGTTCTTCTGTCCTGTATTTTGCGACAGTTTTGGCAATACTCTCTTTCTTCTCTGTCAGTCCTGCCAGTATGATAAAACCTGCTGTTTCCTGCGGCTTTAGCTCAACATCCGCAAAGCGGATGCCTCCCATTGCCTCTTTTCCCTCAGCTCTGCTTCCTGCCTTTCTGCCTAGCTTGTTCTCTCTTACTGCTTCTGGATTCAGATAGGTACCGCCCTCTCCTATAAACTCCTGCACAGTAGGATAAAACGCCTCCGGCGCATCGCCTTTTTCTGAATATCCATATACAAAATAGGTGGTATGATTCTTCTGATGACCTCTTTCATCAAAAGACAGAACCGGTGTGACTTCCACACCATATTCTGTTGTATTGATTCTGTGAAGAAGCGATGTCACATGACGATGATCTCGAATATTGTCCGCGCTTCTTCCATAAAGTGGTATTGCAGCGATCGGAGTTATTTTTGTCACTTCTTCAGATATATTTTTTATTCTGACCAGTTCAATCTCTGCTGCTCCGTCCACATCAACAAAAGAAGTGATTTCTGACTGAAGACCATATTTTGCAGAAGTTCTGGTCACTTTCTGCCACATAAAACCGGCTTCCAGAATGCTTTTATCCTGAGCTTCTGTAAATTTCTGTAATTCCTGCTCTGCTGAAATTCCCGTTGCAGACCAGCATCCCTTACCTTCTATACGACACCAGAAATTTCTGGTACTGCGATTATTGTGAAGATTTTCAATACTTACCGGTTCCAAAAGAAAATGGTTCTGATCTGTCTTGCTGTCTCCTCCAAGGTTCGGAGTGATACTGGATTTCAGTCCCCCATCACCCGCCAGCGGAAAATACAGACCACTGTAGTTTTCCGGACTCTGAATGGTAAACGTTCCTTTTTTATCCTGAAATTTTATATATTTCATGCTGTCTCCTTTTTATGACATGAACAGTTCTACTTCTGTAATCTCTGTAAGCTTTTCCTGAGGAATATAATTTTCTCCCAGTTCTTCTCCATTGACGATCATCTTCTTGAAACCAGATTCCACGTGTCCCGGATTATGGACTGTAATATGAAGTTTACATCCGCGGAAATCTTTATCAATTTCAAATTTATCCCATTCTTTCGGAACAGATGGTGCAATTCGCAGTCCGCCAAAGTCAGGACGCATACCAAGGATACCTTCTACACACCCTACCATAACGGTAGATGCTGTTCCTGTCAGCCAGTGTACATGAGAGCGTCCGAAATTCGGGCTTGCTTTTCCCTCTGTAAACTGTCCATAGCAGTATGGTTCCAGCCTTCGGATCTCTGCCCTGTCATTCTGTGCCGCAGGCGCATTTTCCATAAAGTAGCCAAAAGCTCTCTCTCCATGTCCTCTCAGAGCTTCTGCAAGAATGATCCATCCCTGTGACTGTGAGAAAATCCCTGCATTTTCCTTGGTTCCTGCATTATAGATCACAGCCAGTGCACCCTCGAATGCATGAGCATGATATGGAGGATCCATCAGGATTGCTCCATATTCTGTATTCAGTCTCTTATAAACCATATCCAGTGCAAGATCTGCCTGTGCATCGTCTGCAAGACCGCTGATCACCGCCCAGCTCTGCGGATTCAGCCACATATTCGCTTCCGGATCTGTGCGCTTTCCAATCACAGCTCCATCTTCTGTAAATCCACGGATAAAGCGGTCTTCATTCCAGCAGAGATCCTGGATCAGTTTTCCAAGTTTCTTCTGACTTTCGTTAAGATATTCAATATATTCTTTATCCTCTTTGTATTCTGCAAATTCTCTGAGAATCGTCATTGCGTAATAATACTGCAGTGCTACAAAAGTTGATTCTCCATCTTTTCCAAGTCTGAGACAGTCATTCCAGTCTGCATAAAGACCTGCCGGCATTCCATGTTTTCCAAGATGATTTTCAGAAAATGCAATTGCACGTTTCAGATGTTCATATACGGTTGCCTCACCTTTGTTTGCAAACGGAATCACTTCATCCATGAATGCCACATTGCCTGTTTCTGAAACATATTTATAGACTGTAGGGAAAAGCCACAGCGCATCATCTGCACGATAAGCCGGATGTCCTGTTTCCTGTACATAGGAAGCATCGTCCGGAGTATCTTCATGTCCCGGGTTATGTGTAAATTTTACAAGCGGAAGTCCACCGCCGTTATCCACCTGTGCTGAAAGCATGAATCGAATTTTTTCCACCGCCATCTCCGGTGCCAGATGAATCACTCCCTGAATATCCTGAACTGTATCGCGATATCCATATCCATTGCGGAGTCCACAGTAGGTAAAAGAAGCTGCCCGTGACCAGATAAAGGTCATAAAACAGTTGTATGCATTCCATGTATTGATCATGGTATTAAATTCCGGACTTGGGGTTCTGATCTGGAAGTGAGAAAGCTGACCATGCCAGTATTCGATCAGTTCTTCCAGTTCTCTTTTACATACATCCTGGCAGTTTTTGTAATGCTCCACGATCTCGCCCGCTTCTGCATCACCTTTCATTCCAACAAGAAAAGTGATTTCTTTTGTTTCCCCCGGAGCAAGGCTTAAAACTGTTGAAAGTGCTCCACAGCTATTCTCATTATAATTTCCCTTATTGCTGAGTTTTCCCGTGATCACGCCCTCTGGATTGTTATATCCGTGATATCTTCCGAGAAAGCTTTCTTTGTCTCCGCACCAGGAATTCACGTCAGCTCCTGCCAGTCCGAAGAATCTGTTAAATACATTTTTGTTATCAATGTTTTCACCTTCTTCCAGACGATCCAGGTTTGCGTGGATCATCTGACGTACACGGTTCCCTCTGAAAACCGTCTGTGTGATATACTGAGAATACTGAAGATTTACCTGATCCTGTTCATAGTTACTGTTGTTGGTAAATTCCGCATATCCTGTTACTGTAAGTTCACGTTTTTTCTCAGAATAGTTTGTTACTGCCAGACTCCATACTTCATAAGACCGCTCCAACGGCACATAATATCTTACTTCTGAGTGAATTTCACTGTAATCTGCCATCATTTTTGTGTATGCTGTCCCATGATGACATTCACTTTTGTACGTCTCCAGATCTTTGCCTACCGGCTGCCAGGATGCAGACCAGTAATCTTTACTTTCATTATCGCGAAGGTAAATATACCGTCCCGGCTGATCAAACTGATTGAAAATATATCTCAGGATTCTTCCATTTGCTCCAGATTTTGCAAAACTGTATCCTCCTGCATTATTTGAAACGATTGCCCCATACTCTGGTGAGCCAAGATAGTTTACCCACGGTGCCGGTGTATCCGGACGTGTGATCACATATTCCTTTTTTGCTTCATCAAAATATCCATATCTCATATCTCTCATCTCCTGTTCCAGCTATTCTTCGCCTGATTTTTCTTACACTATACCCTATATCATATTTTGAATATACAAAATACAAGCTGAAAATATCAGATTCGTGACATAAAATGGGGATGGAGAAAAATGTTCTTTTCTCCATCCCCATCAGTTTCAAGCCATAGCTTCTGTCAGATTTTTATTATCATGAGTAACTTCTCTGATGCCTGCTTTCCCGTTTTTGTTGAAATTGAAAATAAGCATATATTCCTTTTTCAGATGATAATACTCAAGAATTTCTTCATGACCGGAGTTCTTTATTTTTCCAGAGTTTCTATTCTCATTTTTACATCTGTCTCTATTTCTTTGCCCAGATCATACACGGTATTGGAAATTACCGCTTCACCGTCATTTACAAAGACTTCAATCAGGTTCGGGTTTACATATACTTCAAGCTCAAATCCTTCTTTTAATTCAGGTGTTGTAAACTGTACTCTGTGATTCGTAAATTTTCTGTAGAGGCTGCTTCTGTCAGTACAAATCCTGCTGCCTTCTCTGTAAATAATGTATCCGCCAATGTTTACCTTTTCACCATCTTTCAGAGAAAATCTTACACGATATCCGCTTTCATCTGCTTCATACGGTGCGGAGATTTCTCTTGTATATGCTGCCTGAATATTCGGATGGACACGAAAATAAATGTGATTCTCTTTCGCTTCTACAACTCTTGGAATACACATCATTCCCTGCCATTTCCCATCCACCGGCTCCGGCATGCGAAGCCACGCAGTCAGGATTCTTCTTCCCTCCTCATCGAGGGTGCTCTGTGGTGCATAAAGATCCATTCCATAGTCCATAAGCTGGTACTCATCCGGAAGTTCCATCTGACATGTTTTCTCATCAAATTTCACCTGCATACAGACCGCCTGTGCATCATCTGCTTTTCCGTCTTTCAGAAATCCCATTGGTGAAAAGATTACTATCTGTTTTCCGTCCACTTCAAAGTAATCCGGGCATTCCCACATCCAGCCAAATTTCTCTTTGGTAACAGAGTTTTTATATTTCCAGGATTCGCCATCTTTTGAAGTAAAGAACAGAAGTCTTCCCTGCTTATCTTCAATTGTGCTTCCAAGCATCATATACCATCTGTCGCCATTTTTCCAGACCTTCGGATCTCGGGTATGTCTCGCATCACCGGTTTTTGCATCATGGATGACCGGAAGAACTGTTTTCTTATCCCCAATGTTATCAAAATCAAATCCATTCTCAGAAGTGATCATCAGCTGTGCGGATACAAACTGCTCATCTACACAGTGATTGATATTCTCAGGATTTTCAACCAGATAATTTACTCCGGTAAAATACAGCTGCATCTTCCCATCATTTTCAACAGCTGTTCCAGAAAAACACCCACTTCTGTCATCTGTTTTACTTGGATACAACGCTATTCCCTGATTTTCCCAGCTTACAAGATCTTTGCTGACAACATGACCCCAGTGCATTCTTCCCCACTGCGGTGCATAAGGAAAGCACTGATAGAACAAATGATACAGACCTTTGAAATAAATAAAACCATTCGGGTCATTCATCCAGCAGTCTTTTGGTTTTACATATATTTTCTGCATTTTCTGTACTCACTTTCTCATTCTTCTGCATATTTTCGGACTACCTGCAGGGCTTTTTCTGCTTCGGCTCCCTGTGCATGAATTCTTACATTGACCGGTTTGGACAGATCTGTACTGAAAATTCCCATGATAGATTTTGCATCGATCACGTATCTTCCGGAAACAATATCCACGTCGCATTCCAGATGACTCACTTCATTCACAAAATTTTTGACTCTCTCAATCGTACCCAAAAATATCCTGATTTCTTCCATTACTGTCACTCCTATAAATAATTTACCTCAGTTTCCTTATCAAAGAAATGAATTTTGGACGGCATGAATACAAACTCAATTTCATCTCCGACCTGGCTGATCTCATACTTTGAAACTCTCGCAACTGCCTGGCAGCCTCCAAACTGGAAATACAGGTTATTTTCATTTCCCATAACTTCCGTATCTGTGATCACAGCTCTCATTTTATTTTCTTTATATAATTCCAGATTCTGTGCATCCATCTTGAGATCCTCACCACGGATTCCAAGTGTCATTTCACCTTCTCTGCCGTTCAGTTTATTGATGATAGCTTCCGGAAGTGTAAGTTTATTTCCGTCCTTAAATGTAACTTCCTTTCCTTTTACTGTCACGTCAAAGAAGTTCATCTGCGGAGATCCGATAAATCCAGCTACAAATTTATTTACCGGATGATCATAAAGCTCCATTGGTTTTCCAACCTGCTGGATCACGCCCTCTTTCATGATGACGATACGATCTGCCATTGTCATTGCCTCAACCTGATCATGTGTAACATAAATTGTAGTTGCTCCCATCTCACGATGAAGTCTGCTGATCTCTGTTCTCATACTGACACGGAGTTTCGCATCCAGGTTGGAAAGAGGCTCATCCATCAGGAATACTTTCTGATTTTTTACGATGGCACGACCAAGTGCAACCCTCTGTCTCTGTCCACCGGAAAGATTCTTCGGTTTTCTGTAACGAAATTCCTGCAGTCCCAGAATATCAATCGCCCAGTCTACTTTTTTCTTGATCTGATCTGCCGGCATTTTCATATTCTTCAGACCATATCCGATATTTTTCTCTACTGTCATATGCGGGTACAGTGCGTAGTTCTGGAATACCATTGCAATACCTCGGTCTCTCGGAGCAGTTTCGTTTACTTTTTTTCCATCAATATACAGATCACCTTCTGTAATCTCCTCAAATCCGGCTACCATGCGAAGTGTTGTTGATTTTCCACATCCAGATGGTCCGACAAATGCAATAAATTCTTTTTCATTGATTTCCAGGTTGAAATCACTTACGGAGTTCTTATCTGCTCCTGCATATTTTTTTCCGATATGTTTAAATTCTATAAAACTCATAATTCATTAACCCTCCTTGGAACCGGTTGAAGTTACACCTTCTACAATCTGTTTTGAGAACAGTGCATAAATGATAATAACAGGAATTGTGATCAGGGTGATCACTGCAAGTGTCTGACCCATTGTTGTATTGTCATTGGATGTGATTGAGTTCAGACCGATCTGTGCGGTCAGAAGATCACTGGATGTGAATACAAGTGACGGCCAGAGATAATCATTCCATACTCCGAGGAATGTAAAAACACTTACTGTTGCAACAACTGTCTTTGACATCGGCAGCACCATTGTGAAGAAGTATTTTACCGGGCTGCAGAAATCAAGCTGAGCTGCCTCGTAAACGTCATCCGGAAGGCTTACAAACACCTGACGGAAAAGGAAAATATTAAATGGATTCACGATCATTGGAAGTACATATCCGATAACTGTATTCAGAAGACCTGCTTTTGCAATGATCAGAAAGTGAATCGTGATAACTGTTTCTGTTGGTACGATCAGAAGCATCATAATGATCAGAAGCCACTGGTCACGAAATGGAAAATTAATCTTTGCCAGTGCATAACCGGCAAGCCCGTTGACGATCACGCCGAGTACGATCAAAAGTGCCGCATATCCTAAAGTATTAAGCATATAACGGAGGAAATTGGTGTCCGTAAGAATCGTAATATAGTTTTCAAAATAATTTCCGTTTAAAGCAGGCGGAATAAATGCTGCCACAGAATTCATATCCGCTGTGATCGCTGCATCCGGTTTAAAAGAGTTTGCAAGCATCCAGATTACCGGAAACAGGAAGAATATGGAGAGCAGCAGAAGAAAAACTGCCAGAACCCAGTTAAATGTTTTTTGCTTTTTTGTTAACATGTTTTTTCTCCTCCTTTCCCTTAGTCAGTACATTCTGTATGATAGTCAGTACAACAACAAAGACTGTAAAGACAATTGCCATGGTAGATGCAAGTCCCATCTCCCAGTTCATTGTACCAGTTTCATAAATATCATATACCAAAGTGTAGGTTGAATGGTCCGGACCACCGCCGGTCATTACCATCGGCTGTACTAACATACGGAACGCGCCAATTGTAACTGTGATAAATACGAATATACAGAGTGGCTTCAGTTCCGGAAGTGTGATATCCCTGAATTTCTGCCATGCACTTGCGTGATCCATTTCTGCTGCTTCATAAAGTGCAGGATTGATATTCTGGAGTCCTCCAAGGAAGATGATCATCTGATATCCTACGCCCTGCCATACACTCATGATCGCGATGGACGGAAGTGCCTGTTTCGCACTGTGGATAAATGGCTGTGCACTGATTCCGAAGTGTGCAAGCAGTGTGTTTAAGATTCCCTCCGGGCTGTAGATGTCCATCCAGAGTGTGGATACAACTGCCAGAGACATTACGACCGGAATAAAAAACGCTACTTTGAAGTATTTCTTGCAGTGTGTGACTTTGTTGATTGCCAGTGCAAGAAGCAATGCTCCGATACACTGACACGGAACAATGATGAGCACGAATTTCACTGTATTAAAGAATGATTTTACAAACAGCTCATCTTTAAAAATATTGATGTAGTTTTCCAGGCCTACAAAATGTGTCATATCCGGATTCAGTGCAAAGTAATCGGTAAAACTGAACACCAGTGTCAACACCATCGGCAGAAATAAAAACAGCGTAAGAAGTACCAGCGCCGGGCCAAAGAAAGCCATTCCTAAGATTGATTCTTTTTTCTTCATTATTCTCTCGTATAACGTTCCAGTTTCGCGTTAATCCTTTCTACAGATTTATCCAGTTCTGTCTGTGCATCCTTGCCGCCAAGTCCGACACTTTCAAGTGCCTGCTGGAAGGATGTACTTACCTGTGGATATACAGGAGTTTTTGGTCTTGGGTGTCCGTATTTACTCAACTGCTCGTACAGTGCTTTGTAATTTTCGTCTGTCTGGAATATATCGATCTGATCAAATGCCTTATATGTTGATGGGAGTGATTTTGCTTCATTCCAGATTCTGACACCACTTTCCACACCACTCATCCATTTGACCAGCTCTGTTGCTCCCTCAATATTATCTGTCGCAGAAGAAGCCGCAAATGCCCAGGATCCTGTCGGTGTATATCTCTCTCCATCCCAGTCATCTCCTACTACATAAGGTGCCACACCGAGGTTCACATCCGGGTAGTTTTCATATATGGTATTAACCTCCCATGCGCCGTCAAATTTGAAGGCTGCTCTTCCACTCTCAAACAGATTCTCGATCGGAGCTTCGGACATGTATTTATTCTCTACGATCTGATGGAAATAGTTCATGACTTCCACATTTTTCTCTGAGTTAAAATATCCATCCACAGTCAGTCCGTCTTCACTTACCAGATTTCCTCCATTTGCCCAGATAAACGGTGCATAATAATAAATACTTGCTTCACCTACCGGGAAAGTCATATCAATCGGATATCCCTTCTTCTCATCCATTATTGGCTTCAGTTTTGCCAGAATATCCATAAATTCCGTTCTTGTCCATGGATGGTCGGCATCCGGCACTTCAATCCCGGCCTCCTCAAGAATATCTTTATTGTAATAAAGGCCTACACTGGATTCCATGACTCCAAGTGCATAGAGCTTGTCATCATAAGTTCCCTGCTCCAGAATGGATTCCAGATACTCGCCCCTCTCCTCCTCTGTCAGGTCTGCCAGAGGTTGGATGATACCGTTCTCTGCATATGCAGCAACATTCGGTCCGTCCAGTGTAAGAACATCCGGAAGTCCTCCTGACAGTACAGAAGAATTTACTTTGTCAGAATATCCGCCGCCGCTGTCATTTCGCGGAATAAATTCAATATCTGCAAAATATTTACCATCATATTTCTCGTTAAAGCTGTCTACAGATTCCCTGTAAACCTGTCCTTCCGGAGTATCCTCAATACTGTGTACCCATATAGAAAGATACTGTTCGCCCTCATCGTATCCTGCCACATCGCCAGGCTTTACTTCCTTTTTCTGGCATCCCGTCATACTGACTGCCATTGCCAGACCGGCAAGAAGAATCAGTTTTGTTTTTTTCATGTTCTCCTCCTTTTCCTTTCTGCTGTTTGTGTAACCGGTAAAGTAACCGGTTACTTTATAAATTGATAATATCATCAGAATACGATTTCGTCAAGTATTCTCTTATTTTTTCATTGATATATACAAATTCTGTATTTTTCCTTTGTTGATTTTTTACAAAACCGGTTACTTAACCACTTCTGTATTGCTTGTCCTTGTTATAAACCACAATTTCTGTTATACTCTTAAGCAGTATAATACTATTCAGTTTTTTTATTGAAAGGACTCTTCTGTTATTATGGGGAAAAAAAATATAACTTTCAGCGATATTGCAAAATATACCGGTTTTTCCAAAACAACGATTTCCAGATATTTCAATAATCCGGACTCTCTTACCCTGGAAAACCAGCAGATCATTGCGGATGCTCTTGAGAAATTAAACTATAAAGAAAATAAAGTTGCGAGGATCCTCGCAAACGGAAAAACAGAATTTATCGGGGTTATCATCCCAAACCTCTATATGCACTACTATTCTGAAGTTCTGAACCAGATATTAAAAACTTACGAAACTTTTGGCTACAAGTTTCTTGTATTCACAGGAGATGACCAGGAGACAAATGAGCGAAAATATATCCAGGAGCTCCTTTCCTACAAGATTGAAGGAATGATCATTCTCAGTCATACGATACCATCCCGTGAACTCGCCTCCTATAATATTCCTATCGTAACAATCGAAAGAGAAGATCAGTATGTCAGCAGTGTCAATACAGACAACTACATGGGCGGGGTGCAGGCAACCAGTCTTTTGGCAAAAATCGGAGCTGATGTACTCATTCATATTAACGCAGAGTTTTCTTCGCAGATTCCATCCTACGGACGTATCAAAGGATTTACTGATATCTGTAAAGAATACAAAATCCCACATGAACTGATCCTTACCGATACAGGACACAGTTATGAAGAAACGTCCCAGATTCTCAAGAACCTGATTGAGGATATTGATATCAGATATACCGGCAAAACCAAGGGAATCTTTCTTCCAAACGATACTTTTGCCAATATCGTACTTCATCATCTGATCCGGCGATACGGAAAGCTTCCTGATGATTATAAGCTCATCGGTTTTGATGACTCTCCTGTCTCAAGAGAGGCCATCGTTCCGATCAGTACGGTTGGACAGCAGATCGACAAGATTGCCGCTGCCGCTATGGAAATCCTGAACGTTCAGATCAAAGAAAGCCACAAAAGGAAACCTGCACTTTCTTCCGAACCAGTCCACCAGATCATTCCACCGGTATTGATTCATCGCGAAACAACGCTTCCTGTAAAAACACCCTGATATGTTCAAAACTCCGGTCACAAATTTCTTCATGACCGGAGTTTTATTGTGCTATTTATAATTCACATATCTTTTTCCATATTTCCTCGTTGACCGGGATTCCGTTCTTCAGATTTTCCCTGCGTCGGATGAGTGTTCCCTGTCCTGGATATCGGACGGTATGTCCTTCTTTTTCCGGAATGGAAGCCTGGATATCTTTCAGTGTCTCGTTTAAGATTTCCTGTGCTTTGTCTGGATCCTGATTCAGGACTTCCGGGCGGATCGCGATGAATACCTGCGTCAGGCCGTATTCCGATTCGCATTCCTGTCCTACTTTTGTCACAGTTCTTCCGAGTGTGAGTATCCCGCCGATCAGATCCAGTACGATCGAGAGGCCAGAACCTTTCCAGTAGCCGATCGGGACAACTCTTCTTGTTTTTTCGATGGCTGCCGGGTCGCAGGTCAGGCTACCTTTCTCATCGTAACCACCCGGATAAGGAAGTTTTTCTCCATTCTGCCTGCATACAGAAAGCTTGCCGTAAGAATACTGTGCCATCGCAGTATCAACAACAACATGCTCTCCATTCTGATCCGGAACAGCCAGAACGAATGGATTATTTCCGATCCTTCCATCAATGGCTCCCCATGCCGGCATGTTTGGACAGGTATTTGTCCAGCAGATTCCGATACATCCTGCTTCCGCTGCCTGCCATCCGTAGGCACCGCCGCGCATCCAGTGATTGGTATTGGACATCGCCACCATACCGATCCCAAGCTGTGCCGCCAGTTCTACCGCACGCTGCATTGCCATTTTTGCATTGAGATTTCCCATTCCCAGATGGCCGTCCCATCGTTCCACGGCACCAAAGCCGGTGATTTTTTCCGGCACTGCATTTACGTCAATGTAGCCTTTCTGAATATAATCGATCACTCTTGGAAAACGCTGGTAACCATGAGAATACACTCCATCTAAAGAAGAATCGGCGAAATTCTTCGCCGATTCCTCTGCACGTTTCTCATCGAAACCATATTTCACAAGAATGCTCTGTAATTTTTCTTTCATTTCTTCGTAGAAAACTCGCATTTTACATTCCTGCCTTTTTATTTATCTGGAGATTTTATATCATCAAACAAGCTTCATGTCAACCAGAACCTGATGAAGTTTCTCCTTCTCTTCTGGTGTCAGCTCGCCGATCGGTGCCAGGCACTTGCCAACCGGGATGCCCTGCTGTACAAGCCCTTCCTTAATAACAGCCGGGAAAGTACCCATACCGCATGCGATACGGAGCGGTGCCAGTTCAAACTGTGCATCCAAAGATCCCTTGAGATCACCTTCCATAAATTTGTCGTAGATATCAGCTGCGATACGTGGAGCTACGTTTGCACAGGATGCGATCGCGCCTGTTGCTCCATAGCAGAGAGCTGCATGGATCAGAGTGTCTCTTCCCATCAGTACATGGAAATTGTCGTTATCTCTTGTCAGACGGATGTACTCTGCTGCATTTGTCATATCACCGGTGCTGTCTTTGACTGCAACGATATTGTCGATCTCAGCAAGTTTAGCAACAGTTGCCGGTGTAATGGTTACATTTGTTTTTGGTTTGTTGTTGTAAAGGATGATCGGAAGTGAAGTGCTTTCTGCGATTTCCTTATAGTAAGCGTACAGTTCGTCCTGTGTCTGGGATACAAACATTGGTGTCAGTACGGAAACTGCATCCACGCCAACTTCTTCGCAGATCTTTACCAGACGGATAACGCCTCTTGTTGTGATATGGTTTGCACCGCCGTAAACCGGAACACGACCTCTTGTCTCATCTTTGACTGTTTCAAGGATCTTGCGATAGGTATCGTCATCGAATGCGTAAAACTCTCCGGTCGTTCCCAGTGGAAACAGACCATGCACGCCGTTGTCGATCAGATGATTGACCATCTGACGCAGTACTGGATAGTTTACTTCTCCGTCATCTGTAAGTGGTGTGATGATTGGTGGAATAATTCCTCTTGGTACAAATCCCATTGTTTTTTCCTCCTCGTTGTTGCTATATTTTTTGGATTGAATGATCTTGTTATATGTTTTAATTTTTGTTCATTGATTTTAGATAAAGAACTGTGCGATAAGCAGTTCCAGTACACCAACGCCCGACATGATCATCGATACGGCCGTCTTGCATCGAACCTGGTCTTTCAGTTCTGTCAGTCCGAACATTCCGTTGAATACCCAGAATCCACTGTCATTGAAGTAGGAAAATGAAATCGCACCTACGCAGCAGGAAAGGGACATAAGAAGCGGGCTGATGCTTAAAACACTCATAAGTGGTGCTGTCAGGGATGCTGCTGTTGTGATTGCAACGGTTGCAGATCCGAGAGCGATCCTCATAAGTGCTGCAATGATGAACGGGATCAGAACTGCCGGAAGTGCCCAGGATGTAACCATTTCACCAAGTGCAGTACCGATACCGCTTACTTTTACAACGTTTCCAAGAGATCCGCCGGCACCTGTGATCAGCATGATGATACCGGTATCTTTGATAGCGTCATCCATCATCTTGAGAACAGCTTTGTTATCTTCCTTCGGAACAAGTCCGTAGATTGCAAGAAGTGTACCGATTCCAAGTGCTACGATCGGAGAACCAAGGAAATCAACTACGCTGTTGCTGATACCAACAAAACCAAGTACAGTTTTGAGAAGGATCAGGATGATCGGGATGAAGATCGGTGCCACAGATACCCAGAAGCCCGGAAGCTGTTTTGCATCCATCATTGCATTGAGTTCATCCATGGATTTGATGTATTCCTGTTTGAATTCTTTTCTGTCAAATCCACCTTCATCGTTCGGAACCTGATAGATTTTCTTTCCGATCCATTTTGTGTAAAAAACTACTACGATCAGCATCGGAATGGAGATCAGTGCACCACCGATGATCATCTGGCCTACATCGACATTGAACATTCCGGCTGCGGTCAGCGGACCAGGTGTCGGAGGTACCAGACAGTGTGTCAGCTGAAGACCAACTGCCAGTGAAAGTGCAAGTCCAACTACAGATTTACCAGTTACTTTGGACATTGCCTTGCAAAGAGGTGCAAAAATTACGATCGCGGAGTCTGCAAATACCGGAATGGAAATGAACCATCCTGTGATCGCCAGTGCCCATTCTTCGTTTTTCTGACCGATCAGTTTGATAAAGCTGTATGCCATTTTTTCGGCAGCTCCGGATTTCTCCAGGATACCGCCCATCATAACGCCAAGACCGATGATGATACCGGTGCTCTTTAATGTGCTTCCAAATCCTTCCTGAATGGCTGTGATCAGACCAGTCTGAGTTGTGCCGTCAGCGAGGGTAATATCTGAGATCGGCATTCCGCCGATGATTCCTGTGATCATGGCTGCGATCAGAAGGGCCATGAAGGAATGTACTTTTGTTTTCATTACCAGGACGATCATTACGATGATTCCTAATGCCAGTCCTAATAACATTCTTGTTGATTCAGACATGTTTTTTCCTCATACTCTTTCCATATATTCATTCACTAAAGTTTTTAAGGTAACCTATTTTGCTGATAAAATCTTATCTTACGAGACACGGACGCTTGTTATCGAATTTCCATCCCGGGATCAGATACTGCATGCCTTTTGCATCGTCACGTGCTCCCAGACAGTTGTCCATGTAAAGTTTGTGTGCTTTGAAAACCTGTTCGCGGTCAACTTCGATTCCAAGTCCACCTTTTTTCGGAAGATCAATGCATCCGTCAACGATTTTCATCGGCTGTTTTGTGAGACGCTCGCGTCCTTCCTGCCAGATCCAGTGTGTGTCGATTCCGTTCATCTTTCCTGGGATTGCTGCTGCACACTGTACGACCATTGCAAGGCTGACATCGAAGTGATTATTGGAATGACATCCCCACATCATGCCGAAATCGTTGCACATCTGACCTACTCGAACGGAACCGTTCATAGTCCAGAAATGCGGGTCTGCAAGCGGAATATCTACGCTCTGCAGGGACAGGCAGTGATGCATCTGGCGCCAGTCTGTGTTGATCATGTTGGTTGCTGTCGGCATTCCGGAGAGCTGTCTGAACTCTGCCATAACTTCACGTCCGGAGAATCCGTTTTCTGCGCCGCATGGGTCTTCACAGTAAGCAAGACATTCTTTGAGCTGTGGAGCAATCTCCAGTGCTTCTTTGAGGCTCCAGCAGCCGTTCGGATCGAGATCAACTCTTGCATCCGGGAATGCTTTTTTGATCGCCTGAACTGCTTTGAGTTCTTCCTTCGGTGCAAGTACGCCGCCTTTAAGCTTGAAATCTACGAAGCCGTATTTTTCATGGGTCGCTTTTGCAAGTGCTACGATTGCTTCTGGTGTAAGGGCTTCTTCGTGACGGAGACGGTACCAGTCGCATTCTGCATCTGGTTCTTCTTCGTACGGAAGATCTGTTTTTTTGCGGTCTCCAATGTAGAAGAGGTAGCTTAAGAACTGTACTCTTTCTCTCTGAATTCCATCACCCATCAGAGCTGCTGCCGGCACATCAAGGAATTTTCCGAGAAGGTCAAGCAGAGGTGCTTCGATCGCTGTTACTACATGTACTCCGGTACGAAGGTCGAATGTCTGTAAGCCACGCACGTCATCTTTGATATTTTCATCCAGCCATTTACGAACCTTGTTGAGCGTCTGTTTGTAATCTGCAATGCTTGTTCCGATCACCAGGTCTTTTACCTGCTCAAGTGCATTTGTGATCTTCTCTCCTCCCGGAACTTCTCCAACACCTTCTACTCCGTTGGAATCTGTCAGGATCACGATGTTTCTTGTAAAGTAAGGTGCATGTGCGCCGGAAAGGTTTAATTCCATACAGTCATGTCCGGCTACCGGGAAAACTTCCATTTTTTCTACAACAGGTATCATTTTTCTTCCTCCTAGAATATTCGAAATCATTGCGGCCTCAATGTTTTTCTTTGTTTGTTTTGTATGTATTTTATTATATACATTCTGGCTTTTTGTTCAATTCGCAGAATACCCAAGAAGGTTCTTGTGATTTTTATGGTTTCGTTAATGTTGCAGGTTTTGAAATAATATGTTTCATTTTAATCGCATTTTATTTCATGCATTGCGTAAAATGCATGTTTTTTGACGATTTAGGGTAAAAAAAAAGCGGGTCGCTTGATATTTACAATTTCAACTGCATACACATGCAGGCATGAGATGCAGTTGAAATTTTGAAACCTGGATATCAGGTGATCGGTGCCGGGTTGAAGATGCAGAGGTCGTTGTGGAGTTTGTATTTCTCTGCGAAGGACTGATCCTTGCCGCTTGCAACTGCGATGATCTTGTTGAACAGCTGGGTTCCGATTTCCTGGATCGTTGCTTCGCCTGTTGCGATCGGACCGGCGTTGACATCGATCAGATCCTGCCACATGGCTTTCATTTCATTTCTTGAACAGACTTTGATGACCGGAGCTGCTGCGAGTCCATATGGAGTTCCGCGGCCTGTCATAAATACCTGCAGAGTGATTCCTGATGCAAGCTGGCATGGACCGCAGACGATATCGCTTGCCGGTGTCGCTGCATAGATAAGACCGTGTTTGGTTGGTTTTTCTGCCGGGGAAAGTACTTCCACGATCGGTGAGCTTCCTGATTTTGCAATGGAGCCCATGGCTTTTTCTACGATGTTGCAGAGTCCGCCTTTTTTGTTTCCCGGGGTCGGGTTAGCGCTTCTGTCTACGTTTCCTTCTGCAAGGTAATGATCGTACCAGCGCATTTCTGCTGCAAGTTTGTCTCTTACTTCTGCGCTGACGCAGCGTTCTGCAAGGTAATGTACTCCGTCACGTACTTCTGTTACTTCGGAGAACATAACGGTTGCGCCGCCTTTTACCAGCATGTCTGCCGCATATCCTGCGGATGGGTTTGCAGTCACGCCGGAGAATGCATCGCTTCCACCGCACTGCATACCGATGCAGAGTTTGGATAATGGAAGTGTTTCTCGTTTTCTTTCATTGAGGATCGCGAGTTTTTTGTCTGCCATTTTCATGAGGGCGTCAACCATGGCATCGAAGCCTTTCTGTTCCTGGAGAATAATGACATTTTCAGGTGTAATATCGGCTTCATCGAGGAGCATCTGTACAGTGAATTTCTCACAGCCAAGTCCGACTACCATGAGCTGTCCGCCGAAGTTTGGATGTTTGGCGAGATTTCTGAGTGCACGGATCGGAACTTTTGCCTCAGGTGCGTTGATGGCAACGCCGCAGCCGTATGCGTGGTTGATCGGGACGATGTCGTCTACGTTTGGATATTTTGGAAGAAGTTCTTCTTTCATTTTCTTTACTGCGACATTCAGTACTCCTGTTACGCACTGTACGGTGGTGCTGATCCCGAGGATGTTTCTGGTTCCTGCGTAGCCGCCGTCTGGATTTGCATATCCTTCGAAGGTAGTTACCGGCGGTTCAGGCAGGTCTGTGACGATGTTTTTGCCGAACTCCATGTCATCTACGGATGGCGGGGTTGGGAGTTCGAGCATGAATTCGTTGATCCAATCGCCGCGTTTGATCGGGTTCATGGCGTATCCGAGGATCACGCCGTAGCGGATGACCGGGCTTCCTTTTGGAATGTCAGCCAGTGCGACTTTGTGTGCCTGCGGGATGTCCTGGTTGATGTGGATGCCTTCCACTTCTGATCCTGCGCTCAGTGGCTGAACAGCGATGGCTACGTTGTCAGACTGGTTTATTTTTACTAGCAGTGACATTTTGGATTCCTCCTTTGCTTTGTTGAGGTTATTATAACGCAGGAGGTTGTATAAGTAAAATTCATTGTAATTATAGTTCTCTTAATTTTTCTAATTTACATATTGGAATGTGGAGGGAATTGGGGTAGAATGGAGGTAAGGAGGTACCCACAATGGATTTACGTCAAATACAATATATTGTAGCAATCGCGGAAGAAAACAACATCACCCGTGCAGCGGAAAAGCTTTATATCACGCAGTCTGCGCTTAACCAGCAGCTTCTTAAACTTGAGAAGGAACTCGGTGTGCAGCTTTTTCATCGTTCGCGGACGGACTGGCATCCTACGGAAGCTGGGGAGATTTATCTGAAGGCTGCACGGGAAATGCTGTTGCTTAAGAAGGATACTTATCACAGGATCCATGATCTCGCGAAGATCCAGCAGGGGGAGCTCAGTGTTGGCTTTACGCCTGGGCGTGGGATCGCCATGTTTTCTAATGTGTATCCGAAATTTCACCGCCTGCATCCTAATATCCAGGTCACTCCACGGGAACTCAGTGTCCAGAAACAGCAGGAACTCCTGATATCCGGTGAGTTGGATCTGGGATTCGTGACACTTGTTCCGGAACAGCAGAAACCTGCTCTGAGTTATATTCCTTTAGCTTCCGAGGATATTTTTGCTGCCGTTCCGATCCGCCATCCGATCGCCACACCACCGGAGGAAGGATGGACAAATGCTGTTCCTGTTCGCGAGGGTGAGATTTCCGAACTGAACCTTTACGCGCTACGCGAGGAACCTTTTGTCCTCACGTACAAAGAATCCACGCTTCGCGACCTGACCGACCACATCTTCGAATCTGCCAGTTTCAAGCCTCATGTACTCTTTGAGACCTCCAGCAATGCAACCATCACCACTATGGTCGGGGCTGAAATGTGCTGTGGCATCATTCCTGCTTTTTATGCCCGTGGACACGAGGACAAGATCCGATTCTTCACTCTCCCTGGCAAGCCCTCCTGGAACATCATGGCATGTCACCACAAAAAACGTTATCTCAGCAAAGCAGCCAGAGATTTCATATCCCTGGCTGAAGAATTCTGGAGTTAAATTTTACAGATTGTACATTTTGTTCTGATTTTGTGTTATAATAATGTTGCTGCCGCTCCTCCAGCAGAAAGGAGGTGTATCTCTTGGATGATTTTTTCACCACACTTCTTGTCACCGTGTTAGCAAATGTAATTAGCTATTACATATGCAAATGGCTGAGCGGTAGACAATAGGTAGCAACAGCCTAAACGGAATAGCTCACCGTAACGAGCAAGAAAACCCCCAGAGCGGCAACTCTGGGGGTTTTCGTTTTGCCTCTTGGAATTTCACCACATTCCTTAGCTATTATTTATTATATGTCTTTCCCTGGTAAAAGTCAACTTTCTTTTTCCATATACGCGATCATCGCCACGGCCGCTTTCTTTGCCTGTTCTACGGCATGGACGACGGTTTTGGAGCCGTGTACGACATCTCCTGCGGCGAAGACGCCTTCTCTGGTGGTCATTTCGTTTTCGTCTACGATGAGGAGACCTTTGTCGGAGCCTTCCAGTCCTACTGTTGTGCGGATCAGGCGGTTTCTTGGTCCCTGGCTGATGGCGATGATCGTGGAATCTGCTTCCACCTGGTCTTCGCCTTCCTCGTATCCGACGACTTTATTATTCTCATCAATGACCGAAGTCTTGAATACCGGGCCGGTTTCCGTGATGCGCTCGATTGCTTTTCCAAAGACAAACTGTGCGCCATCCAGCTCTGCATACGCCATTTCATGCGAGTTCGCCGCTACATGCGTTCCGCGGGCGTACAATGTCACCTGCAGTGCACCGTTTCGAAGAGCTGTCCGCGCAACGTCCATTGCCGCATTTCCCATTCCAATAATGGCGACTTTTTCTCCCAGATCATATGCTGCCGGATTTTCCAGATAGTCAATGCCGAAATGCACATTCGCCAGACATTCCCCCGGAATCCCCAGGTTTCGTGCTTTCCACACTCCTGTTCCAACAAACACGCTTGCATATCCGTCGCGGAAAAGATCATCGATCGTCAGAACTGTTCCGATCGCAGTATGCGGACGGATGCGGATACCCATCGCAAGGATCTGCTTTTCCAGACGATCCAGGATAGATTTCGGCAGACGGAATTCCGGGATTCCGTAACGTGTGATACCGCCGATCTTGTCCTGCTGCTCAAAGATCGTCACCTTATACCCATGCTGTGCCAGAATGATCGCCACCGTCAATCCTGCCGGACCTGCCCCGATCACTGCCACCGGTTTTTTCTTTTCTTCTGGAATCTGAAGTTTCATTCGATCCAGATAAGTGTCCGAAATATAGTTCTCAATACTGGAAAAATGCACCGGATTGCCTTTCTTTCCAAGTACACAGTGACCGGCACACTGCTGCTCATGGTCACACACGATCGAGCAGATCACAGACATCGGATTATTCTGAAACAGCTCCGCCCCCGCATCCATGATATGGATCGCCATAGCGTTTCCTCCTTACGTCAGATCATATTTATTTATCACGCCATATTTTTTCATTCGTCTCCACAACGTCGTTGTGCTGATTCCAAGCTCCTTCGCCACTGCAGAACGGTTTCCCTGGTGTTTTTCCAGAAGTTCCGTCAGACGCGCGGCCTCCGGGTGCTGATAGATCACTGTTGTGCCATCTTCCGAAATTCTTTCTTTTACAGGATACAATGTGTCCAGAAGAAAATATACATAGTCACTGGTGATCGTCTTCTTGGGTGAAGTCAGAAAAAGTCTTTCACAAAACGACTCCAGTTGAATTTCATTCCCCTGCCATCCAAATCCGGCAAGTGCCTCCATCGCATCCTCTGCGATTTTTGGAAATCTTGCATATCTTTTTGTAAATCTTACCCTGCAGTCCTCCACGATCGCACGGATATCCTGCGGGCGCTTCCGAAGCGGAGGAATCTCCACCGTAAGGCTGTTCAGGAGATAATAAAGATCCTGCCGGAATCTGCCCTGCTCTACATACTGGTAAAGATCTGCTCCCGTTATCGCTATGATACGGTTATCCAGCGTCTGGCTTCGCTCCAGGTCATTCTGGATCAGGGAATCATACCGTATCGCACGGTACAGACGATACTGGCACAGAAGTGAAAGTTTTTCTATTTCAGAGATTACGATCGTTCCATGATCGCTGATCGCAAGTGCCCCTTTTTTCATGCTCTCGTCTTCTGCATCCGGGTTTCCAAAAAGCCTGTCCACCTGCATCTGTTCTGTCATACCGCTGCAATTCACTGCAACAAAAGGCCCCGCTTTATAGGAACTGTTGTTGTGGATGCACTGTGCCAGTTTTTCCTTATCTGTTCCGTCTTCTCCACAGATCAGCACAGGATTCTTTGACAGGGCGTACATTTTGGAAAGTTCCACGCAGTATTCCATTTCTTTACCAGTGATCCTGATATCAGAAAAATGAGCATGCGCCACGTAGCCCTTCAGGTAATAGGAATGCAGCTCATCTGCATCATTTTTTCGGACAGAAGCATTTCGATAGAGTGAAATGATCGCGCCACGAATCTTGTTTTCATACTGGATCGGCGCTGCCGTGAGCATCATCGGAACACCAGCCACATAGACCGAGGTCATAAATGAATCTCTTTTTCCGCTCAGAACGTCATCGATATACCGTTGTTCCAGTTCCGGGATCACTTTTTCCAAGGCAGTTCCTTCAAGCTGAGAAGCTTTTTTGTGAAAAAGTTCTTCTCCTGCACGGTTTACGATCATGATCTCTTTGTTTTCATCAATTTCCAGAATCCCGTTGTAGGAATTATCCAGCACTGTCTCAAACTGTGCGGTAAAATTTTTCTCTGCCTCCGCAGTCAGGATCATCTTTTTTGCCACGCCGATAGCGGAACGGATCGACTCCTCTGTGGAATCGATGAACTGCGCCGGAATGCCTTTCTGTGCCGCCAGTGCATTGACGGTATCGCCGCCGAGCAGGACATCTGCGCCTTCCTGTATCGCAAGGTCTACTTTTTCTGCTGCCTGCTCAATGGCTGTGATGTCATAAAATTTCAGCCGGATATCAAAAAGCTCATCTGCATAAGTTGTATCGCTGAACATGTTTTTGAAACCGATCAGTGCGATCTGCGGGCACTTTTTGTCCGGGACTTTTTTCTTGGCGCTGGCGATCATAAGACCGATTTCCTGGCCTGTAAGTGTCAGTTCTGCAACAGGAATATTTGTGTACTGGCGGATAAAAGCTGCCTGCACGCCTCGGGCAAGAACCACCTCCGCGCCCTGCTCTACGGCCTGTCTTGCTTCATAGACAGAGTCGGAAGTCTTGATCACTTTGAGGATGTCGATATCCAGTTCGTCCTCCCGGATTACATTTCTTGCCTGTTCCAGCATATATTCCTTTGGAAGTAAAATCGCTATTTTTGACATAAAAGGTCCTCCATTCCACTCAAAAAAGCCCCGGCAGGCTCATGGCAACCTGTCGAGGCTTTCTTTACGGTTAGCAAAAGTCTTACCTTATTATATACCGGATTTTAGTCTCTTGTAACTGTTACATTACCAATTTTTTCGTAGAATTTTACAATGCTGGAATGATCTTCTTTTTCGTGTCCGTCTGCTTTGAGTGCCTGCATGATCTCCATAAGTTCTCCTGTCAGCGGAAGCGGTGCGCTTACGGCATGTCCTGCATTGAGGGCGTTGTTCAGGTCTTTGATGTGAAGTTCAATACGGAATCCCGGTTTGAAGTTTCTGTCCATCATCATAGGTGCTTTTGCATCGAGGACTGTAGATCCTGCAAGTCCGCCGCGGATTGCCTGGTATACAAGCTCCGGATCTGTTCCGGCTTTCTTTGCCAGGGTGAGGGCTTCAGATACTGCTGCAATGTTGACTGCAACGATGATCTGGTTTGCAAGTTTTGCAACGTTTCCTGATCCGATCGGTCCTACGTATACAACGGAACCAGCCATAGCCATCATCAGGTCATAGTATTTATCAAAAGTCTCTTTCTTTCCGCCAACCATTACAGAAATGGTTCCATCGATTGCTTTCGGTTCTCCACCGGAAACAGGTGCGTCCAACATGTCGATGCCTTTCTTTGCAAGCTCTGCGGAGATTGCTTTGCTCTCGGTAGGATCAATGGAGCTCATGTCGATCAGGACACTTCCTTCTTTGCCGCCCTCGATGATTCCGCCTTCGCCAAGTGCAACTTCTCTTACCTGTGGGGAGTTCGGGAGCATGGTGATGATCACATCTGCTTCTTCTGCAACTTCACGTCCGCATGTTACAGTTTTGGCTCCGAGTGCTTCCATTTCTTTGAGGGTTTCTTTATTATGTGTGGTTACAACCATTTCGTAACCTGCTTTCATGAGGTTTTTGCACATCGGTTTTCCCATGATTCCAAGACCAATAAATCCAACTTTCATTGTTATTTCCTCCTGATTCTTCTACAATATTGATTTCGTTGTTTCTTTACGTATCTTTCAACTGTCCTTATTGTAGCCGACTTCATTTGAAAATTCCATTGACAAAAGACTCAAAAAAATGGGGTGGTTTTTATGGTTTTATAAAAACGTTGCAAAAAATGAAAGGTTTGTTTCATTTTTTTGATATTTGCTTTCTATTTTTTCTTTTATTTTGTCTGGTAGACTAAGAAGACCGCAGAGGAGGCTGGCGGTTTTCTCTGCTCCCAAGCAAATAAATCCCACGAATTTAAGGGATAAAAAAAGGAATGGAGCCAAAAAACTCCATCCCTTTTACCCAATTTTTTAATTGGAAAAAATTCTCTCCTTCACACTCTCCACATCAGACGCTTCCGTCAACTCCTTAAAGCCCTGCGGATCCGCATCCACATCAAACTGCCCGATGACCTGCATAAGGTCATCACAACTATACGCATTCTCATAAATCCCCGTCGCATACCCATACAGTTCAACATATTCTTCCTCAGACTTCGCAGTCCAGAGATTCTGGTACAGGCGTACTGCCTCACCGTTTTCCCGGACTACATCCGGAGTTCCGGTGATCGCGTTGTAGATCATTGCGAAGGCCGGGCCTGCCATGGAAGCGTATTTGCCGCGTACATAGTCGATCGGTGCATTTCCAAAAGAATCTTTTTCTTTGAAGATTTCAAAATTCTGCTCAGAAAAGCTGTCGATCGCGCCGACCATGATGTTGCTGTCCTGATCTTTTTCCTTATCGGAGATCTTGTCCAGATAGGCAGATACATGGAACGCACTCATAAGCGTATCACAGGTGCCTTCCGCAAATGCGGTCTCCAGATTGTCAAGTCCCTCTCCACCCTCGGTATATCCCGGGCAGATCGTAACGTGTAAATTTCCGTCCTTGTCTGTGAGTTCGGTCACTTTATCTGTTGCAGAAAGTTTTTCTGCATCTTCATCAAGTACAAGTCCCGCTTTTTCTTCCAGAGTGTTCAGCATTCCCCAGGTTCTTACCTGATGAAGTCTGTTTCCAGAAGATGCACCGCCTGACATGAGCACGATGTTTCTGGCATCTTTATCCAGAAAAAACTCTGTCATGTCGCAGCCGGCCTGATAAACGGTCTCAAGATCCGGTCCGACGCTTCCCATGTACCATGGATTATCTTTGATGACCTCATAGTTCTCATCGCTTACCGTATTGGAACCCAGTGCATAGTAGATTTCCTCTTCTTCACAGGTTTTGATAACGTTTGTAAGCCCATCTGCATATCCGGCAAAAGAAATGATCCCCTCTGCACCTTCTGCTTTGGCTTCTTCAATAAATGTCTTTTCTTCCTCAGAATCTGCAATTTTTCCTGAAAAAATAAATTTTACAGGAAAACCTTCCTGGATGTAATCACGGTAATAGTCCGCAAACATTTCCATCTCCGCAGAGTCCGGATCATATACAACTACACCGATCGTATGAACATCTCCGTCTGAGTAGTCTTCCACATCGGCCCATACAGTGCTCTGAGTGCCGGCAATAAGTGCCGCACTCATCATCAGAGTGAGTATTCTTCTCTTCATCTACTTGCCTCCTTCTGTTTATTTTGTGATATTTTCTACATAAAAGCAGGCAACTTCATGACCCGGTGCAATTTCTTTTAATTCCGGCATTTCTTTTTTGCACTGTTCCGTACAGTGTTCACAGCGGTTCTGGAACGGGCAGCCTACCGGTACATCGAGCGGACTTGGTGCTTCGCTTTCAATGCTTTCAATCTTTTTGGCTGGATCCATATGAACAGAGAACTGTGCTCCGACAAGTGCTTTGGTATATGGATGTTCTGCATTTCCTGAAACATCTTCGCCCGGAATCGTTTCCACGATATGTCCCAGGTACATGACTGCGATCTGATGCGCGAAAGAACGGATCAGCGCCAGGTCATGGCAGATAAAGATCATGCAGATATTTTTTTCTTTCTGCAGACGTACCAGAAGCTCGATGACAGACTCCTGTACGGAAACATCCAGTGCAGAAGTTGCTTCATCACAGACCAGGATCTCCGGTTCCAGAGAAAGTGCTCTTGCGATACTGATCCTCTGACGCTGTCCACCACTCATGTTGTGCGGATAACGGTCTACAAACTCTTCCGGAAGTTCTACCATGCGGAGAAGTTCTCTTGCTTTTGCATCTCTTTCGTTTCTTTTGATCTTTTTGTAGTTCATCAGAGGCTCTGTCAGAATATCCCTGATCTTCATCTTCGGGTTAAAAGATGCCATCGGATCCTGGAAGACCATCTGAAGGTTCTGGCGGTTTTCCCAGGTTTCTTTCTTTGAAAGCCCTGTGATGTTTTTGCCGTGATAAAGAATCTCACCGCTGGTCGGTTTTTCCAGGAAAGTCACCATGCGGACAAATGTAGATTTACCGCATCCACTCTCTCCTACGATCCCGAGAGTCTTTCCTTTATACATGGTCAGGTTGATATCATTGCAGGCAGTCAGGGTTCTTCCGCGGGAAGCAGGGAACTGTTTTACAATATGCTTTGCCTGCATGACGATCTCATGATTTTCAGACATATCGTTTTCCCTCCATTTCCGGAACTGCATCAAGCAGTTTCTTTGTGTAATCGCTGGTCGGGTTATTCAGGACCTCTTCTCTGGTTCCGTGGTCTACCACCTTGCCGTGGTGCATAACGATCAGCTGATCTGCCATATAAGCTGCTACTCCGATATTATGTGTAACAATGATGATCCCTGTTCCGAAATCATCGCGGAGCTCCATCATCTGACGGACGATCTGTGCCTGTGTTGTTACGTCCAGAGCACTTGTCGGCTCATCTGCCAGAAGAAGTTCCGGGTTAAAAGTCATCGCCATAGCAATTCCGACACGCTGGCGCATACCTCCGGATAACTGATACGGATAACTGTTCATGATGTTTTCCGCATCCGGAAGTCTCATTTTGGAAAGCATGGTGACTGCTCTCTGCCAGGCATCTTTTTTTGCCATAGCCTCATGTGTACAAATATATTCTACATATTGGCTGCCAATCTTACGAATCGGGTTCAGGGTTCCGCCACAGTCCTGGAAGATCATTGACATCTTGCTGCCACGGATCTTTCTCCAGTCGCTTTTGGAATTTTTCAGAAGAGATTCCCCGTGAAAGAGGATATCTCCTGAAGTAACCTGTCCCGCTCCGGGGAGAGCCCCCAGAACGGCACGGATCACTGTGGTCTTACCGCTTCCGCTCTCACCTACAACACTGATGATCTCACCCTTTTTCATGGAAAGGTTAAAATGCTCGATCGTAGGATCATGATGTCCATACTGTACAGCCAGATCTTTAATTTCCAGCATTCTTACAGTCTCCTTTATTATTCAGCCATCTGCATGTCAGCAGTTACCCAGTAGTAATCCATTGGATACATTACAAGTCCTTCTACGCTTGCTTTGGAGATAAGGAATGTGTTTTCATATCCGAAGAATACAGTAGCTGCATCGTCCATGATCGCCTGCTGGATCTTTACAATCAGTTCTTTTCTTGCATCTGTATCGATTGTTTCTGCCAGCTCATCCAGCCATTTGTCTACATCTTCATTTGCATATCCTGCTGTGTTGTTTGCAGATGTGCTGTACCAGTTCTCACGAAGGTAGTTTTCCGGGTCACCTGTGTTTGCAACGAGTACGTTCCAGATCAGGAGATCGTACTGAGAGGAATCACGGCGGTCAAGAAGTGTCTCGTAAGATACGCAGTCAAGTTTGATGTTGATTCCGATCTCTTTGAGGCTTGCCTGTGCTGCCTGTGCATATACACCGAGTTCTGCACGGCTGTCATAGTATACAAAAGTAAGTTCTACCGGGTTTCCGTCCGGATCTTCTACATATCCGTCACCATCTACATCTTTGTATCCTGCATCTTCAAGAACCTGTTTTGCTCCATCCGGATCGTAAGCGTTCTCATCGTTCAGATCATCATAGCCATAATCCAGTGTCGGCGGTACCGGTGCTTTTCCTGGTGTTGCGCCGCCCTCAAGCAGAACGCTTGTGTAAGTTTCTTTGTCAAGTCCACGAAGAACTGCCTGACGAAGTGCCAGATCTCCGAGTGCTCCGTTCTGGTTCATGAATGCATAAGTAGAACGAAGGGATTCCAGGGACTGGATGTTGTAGTTGTCATTTCCGTCAAATTCAAAAACGTTCTCTGTCTTTAAGTTGTAAGCAACATCGATCTCACCGGACTGAAGAGCCATGGAACGTGTTGTCTGGTCGCCAATGATACGAAGAGTTACGCTGTCATTCGGAACATCTCCATCCCAGTAGTACTCGTTGCGTACAACAACGGTATCACCTGACGGGTCAAAAGACTGGAATGCATACGGTCCTGTACAAACTGGTCCTTCCATTGCGATGTTGGAGTTGTCAATGCTGGTGTCCATGATCAGGAACAGCGGGTCTGCCAGACATCCTGCCATGTTTGCGTTTGCTCTGTTCAGGTTGAATATGATGTTCTGTCCATCAACTTCAATGCTGTCAATATCAAAGAACTCCGGTACACGGTTTGACATTTCGATGGTACGCTCCAGAGATGCTTTTACAAGCTCTGGTGTCATATCGTTACCGTTTGAGAATTTAACGCCCTCACGAATCGTAAATGTCCATGTTTTTCCATCTTCACTGTTGGTCCACTCTGTTGCAAGACATGGTACCATGTTTCCTTCTTCATCAAACCTGGTAAGACCCTGGCCAACGCCGTAACGGGAGATAACCCAGCTGAAGTACTGCTCTGTCGGCTCCAGTGTATCAGCGAAGCTTGTTACACCGATCGTCATTGTTCCTGCTGCAAATACGGATGTTGGAACGAGTGCCATTGTCATGAGACCTGCAAGTGCTGCTGCACAGACTTTTTTTGCGATTCTGTTTTTCATATATTTTTCTCCTTTATTTTTCGGTAGTTTACGATACCTACGAATTGCTCCGTTACCAAGTAACTTTCGCAATTCTACCCTCTCTTCGCATATCGCGGGATTATCATCCCACTTTTATGCTCATATCGGGGCGGGTTCCAAGATTCTTCATCCACTTATGAGCAAGCTCATGTGGATTCAGCTCTTTTCACCCTGGTATCTGTGTTAGTCCTGTCTCGGGTCAAGAATATCACGGATACTGTCGCCGAGCATGTTAAATACGATTACTACGATTACGATGGCGATACCCGGTGCGATCATAAGCCACGGTGCTTTTGCCATATAAGTTCTTCCTTCATTCAGCATCAGTCCCCATTCCGGTGTCGGTGCCACGGCTCCGAATCCCAGGAAAGAAAGAGATGCAAGTTCAAGCATCATGGTTCCCATATCTGCCGCTGCTGTTACAGTCATGATCGTCAGCATGTTCGGGAGAATATGTTTCCATAAGATTTTGAATGTGCTTGTGCCGTTTACGATCGCGGCTTCCACATACAGATTACGTTTTACTTTCAAAACCATACTTCTTGCCAGACGTGCGTATTTTGTCCAGCTTACCGCTGTGATCGCGATAACTCCGTTACGAAGGCTTGGTCCGAGCATACCTGCAATTGCGATAGCCAGGATCATTCCCGGGAAAGAGATCATCATATCTGCGATTCGCATGATCACCTGATCGATCCAGCCGCCAAAATATCCGGCAATGATTCCAAGGAAAGTACCTACAACAAAAATCGTTGCCACAAGGATCAGGGTAGACACCAGTGAAGTTCTGGTACCATAGATCACACGGGAAAGAAGATCACGTCCGAGTTTATCAGCGCCAAGAGGGTATTCCGCACACGGGGCTTTGAGTGAATCGATCATCACTGCTTCCAGAGGATCCTTCGGTGCGATCCACGGGGCAAAAACTGCCACGCCTACAACAGCGAGAGCCAGAATAAAGAATAAGGTAAACTGTTTGTGAGCCAGGAAAAATTTCTGTTTCTTCAATTTACTTAACCTCCTTTATTCTTGGGTCCAGATAAGTATAGGACAGGTCAACGATGATATTGATGACCATGTACATGATCGCGATCATAAGTACGTATGCCTGTACCATCGGGTAGTCACGACAGGCGATCGCCTTGATCGCCATGCTTCCCATTCCAGGCCAGTTGTAAATGATCTCAACAACTGCTGTTCCTCCGAGCAGAGAGCCGAGGGAAAGACCAAGAAGTGTTACAATAGGAAGCATTGCGTTTGGAAGTACATGTCTCCAGAGGATCACGCTTTCTTTGATCCCTCTCATTCTGGCTCCAATGACATAATCCTGTCTGAGTTCTTCCAGCACTGCGTTTCGTACCTGTCTGGTATATTTTGCAGACATGGAAAGCGCCAGTGTCACAGACGGCAGGATCATTGCCTTGAAATCAGTCGTACCTCCTGCTACGTTGATCCAGCGAAGCTGCACTCCAAAGATGCTCAGAAGAATCAGGCCGATCCAGAAGCTCGGGATAGATACCCCGAAAAACGTGATTCCGCGGATCAGATAATCCGGCCACTTGTTCTGATATACCGCGGAGAGGATTCCGCATGGTATGGAGAACAGGATCATCAGAAGAAGCGCGAAGAGCGACATCTGAAGGGTCGGCCAAAAACATTTCATCAGTTTCTCAGTTACAGGAACTTTAAATGCATATGAAGTTCCCATGTCTCCGGTAAGTACTCCTTTTACCCAGGAACCGTACTGCACCAGAAACGGCTGGTCAAGGCCCAGTTCATGTCTCGTCTGTTCGAGAAGTTCCGGTGTCGGCAGGTTACCACACTCTGTCAGCATGATCTCCGCCGGGTCACCTGGTGAAAGGTAAGTAAGTCCAAATGTAAAGAAACTTACACCGATCAGAACGATCAGGATCTGCAGAAGCCTTTTTCCAAATTGTTTTTTTGACATTGTTTCTCCTTCCTACATTGTAGAGGTTTTGTTACTGTTTACTTCGTTCACAGTATCAGCGACTTTAACTGGATCAGATTCAATTTTAAAAATGGCAGGGGAAATACACCTTTGAATAAAAGCGCAGAAAAAAACATCCGTAAACAACATAATACGGACGTTTGCACAAAAAAAACAATGTTTCCTATCTACCGTAAGAATCATATCTGATCATCCATAAGCAGGTCTCCTGACTTAAGATCTTTGCTCCGAAACTCCTTCCCAGACTGGCGACTGCCACTCCAGTGGATTATGTTTCGCAACTCCCTATCACAGTGACGGGATCGTACCGGAATTCGACCGGTTTCCCTTTTAATCCGTGTATTTAAAATAAAAATATTTTACTGGAACTTATAGAGGCTAGTTCAAAACCAACAAATGTTATTTGATTTGCTTTTCAAGCATATATCTATAAATGAGCAAATTTGAAAAAATGCACAAAATTATCCTGCTAATTTCATAAATGCT
>NZ_QULA01000021.1:0-70567 GCF_003481595.1 Blautia sp. OM07-19 | reverse complement strand
GTGGAAGTGCGGTAACGCATGGAGCTGACTGCTACTAATAGGGTGAGGGCTTGACCAACTAGTGAGAAAGCGGTCAAGACAGAATGGAAACAGAACGGAGTGAGTTTACTCACGGAGGGCTGTTTACAGACTGGATTGAACATTTGCGAGCAAATGACACCGAATGACGAAGTCATGAGGTGACCGATTTCGAACGGAAGCTTGGTTATTGATTCAGAAATGTCAACATGTATGTGGTTTTGAAGATACGATAGAAAAAAGCCAATGCTAGAGCAGATGAGAAATCTGTTGTATCATTGGTTTTTTTATTTCTTAAATATAGAATGGCGGACTGTATCTTTGAACTGTTTCAGTGTATACTGAGATAAAAACTAATAATAAATTTATACGTAAAGGATGAACATATGGAATTTTATAAGGTAAAAATAACCAGAAAAGGAACAAAACCACCTATTTGGAGACGCTGCCTTGTTCCTGCAGATATCACATTTGCACAGATGGCAGTTGTACTTGAAGAGATTCTGGAATATGAAACTTCATCTTTATATGAATTTGAATTTTTCCAGAAAAAAGTACGCATCCGGGAATGGACAGAAGACGGGGAAAGCGCAACCTGGCAGTATGATTTTCAAAATGCAGCAGATACTTTCGTAAATGATCTGATGAATACAGAAAAATGGTTTACTTTCAGAATCCATGCAGAAGAAAAACTGCCAGAATATCGTGTAGATATTGAAAACAGAGTTAAGAAAGCGGTATTAGATGAGGGAGACAAAGAAGTATGCTTTCCTGTAATCATGAAAGAAGTAAGCAGAGAAGATGAAGAAATATGGACAGATGCATTAGAAAGAAATGCTTATCTTGAAGAGACTTTCAAACTGCAGGACGGAGAATCTGATTATCGCAGCTTCGAAGAAATTAAGGCAGATACAGAAAGCAATAAAATCCTCATAACCAGCACAAAGCCAGTAAGTCGGGAACTTCATAATAAACAATCCACTGATTCAATCATGAGAGAATTTACGGATAACTATCTGAATCCATTTATTGAACAAAAAATGGCAGAGCTTGAGCTGGAAGAAGAAGGAACCAGAAATCCAGATGTCAAAGAATACCTTCTTTCCTACAAAAAAGAAGATCTCGAAGAAAAAGCCAAAGAATTCAACATCACCTGCAGTGGCAGCACCAAAGAAGAACTTGCAGAGGAGATTGCGAAATATGTTCTGAGTCCGGAAGGAATGCGAGAGATTTTTCTTCAGGCAGATGAATGGGAAGCAGATGCATTTGAGGCAGTCCTGGACAAGAAATGTTTTCTTGCAGAAGAAACAGACTGGATCAAACTTGGCTGGCTCAGCGATGCAGGATATGTGGTTTCCTACAGCGACCATCATGCCGAAGTTCCGAAAGCAGTTATTTCCTTATATAAAGAGATCAACACTCCGGAATTCCGCAAATTATGCAGACAGGTAAGCTGGATGCGTTCCTGCCAGACTATGCTCGGATTTATTTATGCGATCGCGCCATTAAAGATCGTATACCGCATGTATCGCAGAAGACCAGATTACAAGGTAAGCTATGACGAATTCCTTGAAATCTTGAAACAGGTTCCGGAAAACGACAATATGTGCATCGTCCGCGATGACAAAATGATCCTCAAAACAGTACTTCGCGAAAACCTTTATGAACGGATCGAAGAGTATCAGGGAGATAGAGAATTCTATATGCCGTCACCGGAAGAAGTGCTGGACTATGCAAAACACGGCTACCCATCCCAGGATCCGGCATATAAAAAACTTGAAAACTTCCTGAGAGAAGAACTTCATCAGAATACAGCTCAGATCACAGAGCTGATGTACATTGTGTTCAAAGAGTTTTCTATGGATGGAATGCTTTCTGATATCACAGAAGAGTTTAAGAACAGAAATGTTGTGTTTGAATCAGATAAACAGATGGAAACTTTTGCTTCTATCATGACAAATGTAAATAATAACACAAGAATGCTGGATTTCCGTGGATATACACCGAATGAGATCGCACGTATGTCCGCATCGGAAAGAACGATTCCGTCAATCGTTCCGATGGGAAGCATAGCAAATAAGACTTTTGTTCCGTCAAATATGGCAACAAAGAAAATCTATCCAAACGATCCATGCCCATGCGGAAGCGGTAAGAAATACAAGAAATGCTGTGGCAGAAAGTAAGAAAGGACAGGCTTTAAAATATGAAGTTATTGATCGTGCGTCACGGTGATCCGGATTACACCATAGATTCCCTGACAGAAAAAGGCTGGAAAGAAGTTGAATTTCTTTCTGAGAAACTTTCAAAACTTGATATCAAAGATTTTTATGTGTCACCGCTCGGCAGAGCCAAAGACACCGCATCTCTTACTCTCAAAAAAATGAACCGAACAGCGACAGAATGTGACTGGCTCAGAGAGTTTGATGTTCTGATCGACCGTCCGGATGTAACGGACCGCAAGATCATTCTCTGGGATTGGCTTCCACAGGACTGGAGCATGGACGAGCGTTTTTATCAGTATGATCACTGGTTTGAAAATGAACGCCTCCAGGCAGCAGATACAAAAAAACATTACGACTATGTCACAGGAGAATTTGATAAGCTTCTCGCAGAACATGGTTATGTCAGAGAAGGACACTACTACAGAGTCGAAAAAGCAAACAACGATACCATCGTTTTTTTCTGCCATTTCGGCCTGGAATGTGTGCTTCTGAGCCATCTGATGAGCGTATCCCCAATGGTCCTCTGGCACGGAGCCGCCGCTGCGCCAAGTTCCGTAACGACCGTAACAACAGAAGAAAGACGCAAAGGAATCGCAAGTTTCAGAATGAATTCCTTCGGCGACATTTCCCACCTTTACGCAAACAACGAACCGCCTGCCTTTGCAGCGAGATTCTGCGAATGCTACGATAATAAAGACGAAAGACATGATTAAATTGAGAGAGGACGAGATTCAAAAGAATCTTGTCCTTTCTTGCGTATAGGACAGGTGTATGGTATATTAAAACTATAAATTAACAGATCAGACATATTATTTTCAATATATAAAGAAGGCAACAGCGATGTTGGCTGAAAATATATAAAAAATGAAGGAGGAAAAAAATGGAAAGGGGAACCAAAATTTTTAAAAGAATGTTGGGTGTTGTCCTGGCGATTGTGATGTGTATGACATTGACAACAGTACAGACACCAACGGAGGTGCAGGCAGCGTCAGGATTGAGTTCTTATAAGAGGGTAAGTTTTTATAAGTCTCAGAAAATTGGAAATACGGTGTATTCCATGAAATATAATGACAGATATAACAGATACACGATTTATATGAGAAGAAATGGAAAAACACAGGCACTTGTCAGAGACTGCTCGGGTGGAAGCTTTGTTACAAATGGAAAGGTTATTTACTATACAAGTGGAAACTTTTATTCTTATGGTTCATTTGGAGGAAATTACAAAAATATTCGAATCAAACAGTATTCGATCAGTTCCAGAAAGTCCAGAACACTGCTTTATAAATCAGGACCTGCGAGATCTCTGGCACCGGTTGCCTGTGATGGAACTTATCTTTATTTTGGTCTTTGCACACAGTATGGTGGTGCATATTATAATTTAAGCATTATGAATGTGAGGACCAGAAGAGTTGCTTATACCAATTATGGCGTGAGTGATATTCGCCGTCTGAGTAATGGAAAACTCCTTGTTTCAGCGACAGAATTTCCACATGGAGGAAGTCTTGCAATCATGAACCGCAATGGCAGCGGCAGAAAACTGATTACCAGAGAAAATGTCACGCAGGTAAGCGTAAAGGGCAAATACATTTACTACACAGAATCGAAATATTCCTGGGAAAGCAGGAAATGCAGATGCGATTTAAATGGAAATAACAAAAAAGCATTGACGAAATGGAGTGGCGGACTCGCCAGGTAACTTTGAGAATGTTTGGGATAATCCCGGAAAGGAAGATATCTATGAAAAAGAAGACCAGAAAAATCCTGTTACCGGTCATATTGTTTTTGATATTAATGGCGATGATGCCTGTTCAGGCTCAGGCTGCAAATCGGACAGCAACTACAGTCAGAATGAAAACTTATTACAAAAGCGGTAAGAAGTTTATGACTGTACGGGGGCTGGACAGCAGGAGCAGATTAGTCTGGAAATATACGACAAAGAGTTATCCTGCTACAGAACTTAAGCAGATAACCTGCCTTGTTCGCGCAGACAAAGTTTATGTTTTTGAGAGTTCCAAAGTAATTGCATTTCGGAAAAAAGACGGCAGACGTTTATGGAGCACATCCAAAATCAGCCCGGCAGGGCATATTTTCGGTTTTGACAGGTACGATAATCTTTATGTAACCGGCTACTATGACAAGTATGTTTACAAAATATCGACTAAAGGAAAGATTATTTGGAAAACAAACACATTCAGAACTGGAAATTACTGGCCATACAAAGTAACTGCTTCCGGAAACTATGTTACTATTTTGTACGATATGAACTCAAGGAATTATTCATCCCGGAAGGTTCATAAAATTATTTTTAATATGAGGAACGGCAGAATCGTAAGATATTCGTAGTCCGGACATGTAAATGCCAACCTGCCAGTGGTGTGAAAAACACCGCTGGCAGTTTTTTTTTGACTCCAAAACAGAAAACAAAAATCAAATTGCGAAAGAGTAAAATAGATAATATAATGTTGAGTAAGATATTAATTCACACAGACAAGGAGTAAACATTTGATTTCAAAGACAATGCAAACAATCTTACATGCACTATCTTATGGAAATATAGAGGTGGAGGCGTCACGGCGGCTGGCAGATATTAAGAAGCTGGATGCGATGCGTATATTTGTGAAGAAACTGGATACAAAAGTGTATAATGGAGCTTATGAAGTACCTGTGCGGCTGTATTTTCCGAGTGAGGAAGCTATGAGCGGAGAGCCTGTGGATGGAGAAAAATATCCGGTTCTGCTCTTTTTTCATGGCGGCGGCTGGGTGACGGAAAGTGTGGAGAATTATGACCGCGTATGCAGCAGGATGGCGCAGTCTACAGGGCATATCGTGATGTCTGTGGAGTATCGTCTTGCACCGGAATATCATTTCCCGGTTCCGCTGGAGGACTGTTATGCGGCGGCGAAAGCACTTTATACAGGCAGACTGATCCTTCCGGCTGATCCGGACAGAATCACGATCATTGGAGACAGCGCAGGAGGAAATCTTGCGGCGGCGGTCTGCCTTCTTGCAAGAGAACGAGGAGAGTTCATGCCACGGAAACAGATCCTGATCTATCCAGCATTGAACAACTGTTATACAGAAGAATCCCCCTATAGATCCGTGCAGGAAAATGGCGAAGGCTATCTCCTCACAGCAGTCAAAATGGAAGATTATCTCAAATTATATGAGAGCAGTCCAGATGACAGACAGAACCCATATTTTGCACCGATCCTCGAAAAAGACCTCTCCCATATGCCGGATACGTTGATCCTTACCGCAGAGTTTGATCCCCTGCGGGACGAAGGAGAAGCATACGGTAAACGCCTGGAAGAAGCGGGAAACTATGTGGAAGTGCACAGGATCCCGGAAGCACTTCACGGCTATTTTGCACTGGGGATCCGGTTCCTTCATGTGCAGGAAAGCTTTGAGATCATGAATAAGTTTTTGGAGAAAGAAGCGGATAAAACGTGGAAACAGGATATTCAAAATGGAGAAAATTAGATAACGCGGCACTGGCTTTTCCGCTGGTGACGGGGAAGAATGACAGCAGGGTTTTCCGGTTTTACTGCCAGCTGAAAGAAGAGGTAGATCCGGATATTCTGCAGAAAGCACTGGATCAGACAATGGAGAAATATCCACTGTTCCAGGCGGTGCTCCGCAAGGGTTTGTTCTGGTTTTATCTGGAGCGAAGAGACATCCGGGCAGTCGTAAAACCGGAGAAAAAACCACCGTGCAGCCAGCTCTATATACCGGATCAGAAGTCGCTTCTGTTTCGCGTGAGCTACCACAGAAACCGGATCAATTTCGAGGTTTATCATGCACTGACAGACGGAACAGGAGCGATGAATTTCGTTACAGAACTGGTTCAGGATTACTTGATCCTGGCACATCCTGAAGATAAACTTCCATGGATCGAACTGGCAGATGAGGCGACTCCCGGCGAGCAGGAAGAGGACAGTTTTTCACAGTATTATTCGTCAAAAATCCCAAAAAACAAAGAGAAAAAACCACCGGCAGTGCAGCTGAAAGGAGAGAAACTGATTCACTCCGATATGCAGATCACGGAAGTCATTTTTTCGGTGAAAGAGATTCTGGCAAAAGCCCGTTCTTATAGTGTGTCGATCACGATATTTCTGACTGCACTTCTGCTTCGCGCGATTCATGAGGATATCCCGAAGAACCAGCAGAAGCACCCGATCACACTGATGATCCCGGTCAATCTGCGTAATTATTTTCCATCACAGTCAATGGGAAATTTCTTTGGCTGGATCGAAGTAGGCTATAAATTTGAGGAAAGTACAACTTTCGAACAGCTTCTGCAATCCGTAAAAGACCAGTTTAAAGAAAAACTTCAGAAAGACAGGATCGCAATGGATATGAACGGTTATGTCCGTCTGGAAAAGAATCCGTTCATACGTGCAGTCCCACTGGAGATCAAACGATATTTCCTCATTGCAGGTGCAAATCTGGGAGGAAGAAGTATTACAGCAGTATATTCCAATATCGGAATTCTCAAATTCCCTCCGGAATATAAGACGTATATTGACAGGTTCGGTATCTTTGCAAGCACGAATTCCCTGCAGGTCTGCTCCTGTTCTTATGAAGATCAGTTTGTGGTAGATTTTACCTCTAAAATACCGGATGACAGGATCCAGAAAAACTTTGTCCGCATGCTGAAAGAAGAGGGGATTTCCTGCAAAGAAGAAAAAAATGAATTCCCGGGATGCGGTGAAAAACAAAAAAAAGAGGACAGAAAAGTGATGCAGACTTTCACATTTTTGTGCCTGGCAGTTGCTGTGATCTGCGGCATGTTCAACTATCTGATGCTCGGAACACTGAACTGGTTCTGGTTCGCGTCAGCAGGCTGTTTCTGTGCCTGGCTGGTGGTTCATGTGGCTTATCTGAAGCGAAGAAACATCCTCAAGAATGAAATGTGGCAGCTTCTGATCATAACGGTTTTATGTGTTTTGTGGGATCATTTTACGGGATGGCATGGCTGGTCGATCGACTTCGTATTTCCATTCGGAGCACTGGCAGTCCTGGGTTCGATCCCTGTGATCGCAAAGATCAACCATCTGGAAAGAGAAGAATACCTGTACTATCTGATACAATCCGCAGGTATAGGATGTATTCCTGCAATCCTGACCGCAGTCGGCCTCATTACTTACACCTGGCCGTCTGTATTAAGTGCAGGGATCAGCTTTCTGACGCTGGCAGGTTTGTTTATTTTTCAGAAAAAGGACATGTTGCGTGAATTCAGAAAGAAATTAAGAATATAAAAAATTAAAAAGGGAAAGAAAAATATGGGACAGGAAAAAGCGTTACCATGGAAAAACTGGGAAGTAGTTAAGCTTATCGGAAAAGGAACGTATGGAGATGTCTATGAAATCCGGAAAGAGAATACCCAATATGCTGCCAGAGCGGCATTGAAAGTAATTCACGTATCGCTTGATGAGCAGAAAAGGCGAGAACTGGAATCCGAAAGGATTTCACTGGTATCGTATTTACAGGAAACGCAGGCGAATATTACTTCAGAGATTAATATTATGGAATCTTTGAAAAGTGCATCACATATTGTGGCGATTGAGGATTCTGAAATTCAGGAAGAACCTGATGGGTGGACTCTTTTTATAAGGATGGAACTTCTTAAAAGTCTGGTGCAGCTTCGAAGCGAAAGAAACCTTACAATGAAAGAAATCCTGAAACTGGGACTTGATCTGTGCGATGGGCTGCAGGCATGCAGGAAAAAAGGTGTTATACACAGAGATATCAAACCAGCCAATATTTTTATTTCAGAGTTTGGGGAGTATAAATTAGGCGATTTTGGAATTTCCAAACAGTTGGAACATACGATGTCAGGGTCTACGCGGGCAGGAACTGAAAGCTATATGGCTCCGGAAGTTTTTTACGGAAAAGTGTATGATGCTACGGTAGATCTTTACTCTCTGGGGATTGTTTTATACCAGCTTGCAAATAAGGGAAAGCTGCCGTTTGTGCCACAGGATCGGGAAGTTGTGTCATACAGTGATGTAACAAAGGCAAAGCAGAGACGTCTAAAAGGAGAGATACTACCAGACCCGGCAATGGGAGGCCATGTACTTGGCGATATTCTGCGGAAGGCATGTGCAGTTAATCCGAGAGATCGATACCAGAGTCCGCAGGAAATGTATGAAGAACTAGAAAAGCTTTTACAAAGCTATGACCAGAACCAGAAAGACCAGGAAACAGCAAAAGTTTCAGAAAAAGAAAGAGCAGAAGAAGACATTCATTTTTTCTCCGGATTGGAAGATGATTTGGAGAAAACAGAAGCAGAGAAAACAGAATCAGTGAAACCGGAACGGGTGATAGTACAGCCGGTGGAACCGGAGAATAAAACGCCGAAAACTCCAAAGAAATCCTCCAAAATGCCAGCGATAATCGGCATTCTGTGTATTGCGGGAATTGCAATGGCTGCATTTGGCTATATGAGAATGGGAAATTCACAGAAAATCGAATCGAAAGAGAATCAGGAAGTATCGGCAACTGCCATTCCGACAATAAGTGCAGCACCAACGGAAGCTCCGATAGAAACTCCAACAGAAGCCCCTGTTCCGACAGTTGAAATCTCCCCAACAGAAGCTGCATTGGAGGAAAATACAGAAGAAACGGATTGGTTCAACGATTTTGACAACAGAGATTCGGAAGAGACAGACTGGTTTGATGACTGGAACTATGACGAGAATGGAAATAAGGTAAATTAAAAATATCCACTTTACAACAAGGAGAAAAACAATGTTAGAATGTGATTATGAAGTAAAACAGATCGATGGAGACTATGCACATCTGCAGAGGATTGACAGACCAGAGGAGGAACTTAAGCTGGTGGCGAGGGCGCTTCTGCCGATGGAGATTTATGAGGGATGTATCCTTCATTATGAGATGATGCAGTACTCTATGAAATAGATCCGGGAGATACGAGTAAGATGGAACAGTATTACTACAACCACATGGATAAACAGAAGCAGGCGGCGTATCATGCCATGCTGCAGGGAATCCGCGGACTGGCGGATGAATTTCAGATTCCGGCACTGGATGCAGATGCTCTATATGATGTGTTTTTTCAGCTGAGGCTGGATCATCCGGAGATTTTCTGGGCAACCGGATACAAGTACCGCTATTACAAAGACTCACCGAATATCATCTTTATCCCGGAATATCTCTTCGAAAAAAGTAAGATCAAAGAACACCAGAAGGCAATGACCGCACGGGTAGACAAGCTCGTGCGGCCTGCCAAAAACCTGTCCGAATGGGAAAAGGAAAAATATGTCCACGATTTTATCTGCGAAAACATCCGCTACGATAAACTCAAGAAACCATATTCTCACGAGATCATAGGACCACTCGGACAGGGAGTGGGTGTCTGTGAGGGAATCGCCAAGGCGGTCAAAGTTCTTCTCGATGAGCTTGGTGTCTGGTGCGTCATCGCAATCTGCGGAAACAATCCGGATAAGGGGATCAAATACCGCCACACCTGGAATATCGTCAAAGTCGGCGGCGTATATTATCATCTGGATGCGACTTTTGACAACACCCTTGGAAAGAGCGACCAGGTGCAGGATATCCGCTACGATTACTTTAATCTTGACGATAAGAGTATTTTCCGGGATCATGAGCCTCTGATCGCACCGGCACCACACTGCACAGATCACGAACATTTTTACTACAAAGAAAAGAAACTTTCCTTTACGAAGCAGGAAGATGTCTACAAGCGCTCCCTGCAGGCTGCAAAGAAAGGCAAAACACTCACCTTCCACTGGCGTGGCGGCTATCTTACCAGAGAAGTACTGAAGGAACTTCTCGACCTGATCCGCAAAGCGGGAGAAGAAAGAAAAAAGACACCAGTTGTAAATGTCAACTGGCCGCAGGCAGTCCTGAGTCTTCACTATATAGAAGAACAGGCACAGGAATGCATCACAATGGAAGATGCAAATGAGGGAGAAAAAGAATAATTTTTTAATAAGGGGAAATTACTATGCTGGAAACATTTCAGGTTTTACATATTGAAGAACCGGATTTCGGCTGTGAAGGGTGGCCGGATGGATTTGAGATCAAAGACAAAGTACTTCTCAAAAGCAATCTCACAGGAGAAGAAAAGATCATCCACGAAAAAGATGCCAGACTGTATGAGCTGGACATCAACGAGGGCGACGAAGTGTTTCTGATCGAAGGCGAACTGAGAAAACTGCGGTAGGAGCTTAGGTCTTGTTCATGGGATAAATAGGAAAAGGATGAGGAGATTGCTGAAGCGATTCAAAACAGAGATCAATCCTACAGAAGAGCAGAAGATTAAAATACATAAGACAATCGGCACATGCAGATACATTTATAAACAATGGAGTGAGGATTATGAGCATTGAATTAAAAATCCTGGATTTTATCCAGACACTGCATACACCGGTGCTGGATAAGATCATGGTCGGGATCACCAGACTTGGAGATGCCGGAATTATCTGGATCATTTTGACGGCGATCTTTCTGGTGATACCGAAAACAAGGCGGGCCGGCGGCGTAATGCTGGCGGCACTGGTTGTACAGACGATACTGTGCAATGTGATTCTCAAAAATCTGTTTGCGAGGACAAGACCGTATGATGTAAATACGACGGTTCAGCTTCTGGTTCCGAAGCTGCATGATTTTTCTTTCCCGTCGGGTCACACATCAGCATCGTTTACAACAGTGAGCGCATTGTTTTTTGCAAAAAATAAAGCCTGGAAACCGGCGCTGGTACTTGCCTGCCTGATCGCAGTCTCAAGACTTTATTTATATGTACATTATCCTACAGATGTACTGGGAGGAATCCTTCTCGGAATTTTGTCAGGATATATAGGATACAAAATTATGGAAAAACTGAGAAACAGATAAAATAAATATAGAGGAAAAACCATGCAGAAAATCAGAGAAGCGATCAGTTTTTATGGACGAGTCCAGGGTGTTGGATTCCGGTATAAATTAGGATACCTGGCACAGATGTACAGTGTGACCGGATGGGCGAGAAACGAATATGACGGTTCTGTTTCGACAGAATTGCAGGGGCTTGAGGAAGATATTGACAAGATCATTCAGGCACTTTACAATGACCGTTATATAGAGATTGATGATATCCGAAGACGGAGGATTTCTCTGGATGAGAATGAGCGGCGATTCGGAATCCGCTACTGAAGGGAGACGTACAAATGGAAGAATTATATCAGGCAATTGAGGAAAAGATCAAGTCATCAGGTTATCCGAGGGAAATTTCCGGGGAAGCAGTCTACGAGGACATCTGTGACCAGATTGACGGCAAAGAAAACGGCACTTATGTATTACTGTCCAAGTTTGAGGATGATGTGATCTTTGAGTATCATATCACAGTTATGGATCATGAATTTAATCTTGGAATCCTTACAATGAGACTTCCAGAGGGAGTTTACGCAGTAAACTTTGATGAGGATTAATAAGGATTGATTAGCAGAGAGCGGGCAGAGACCTGCTCTTTTTGCAGATAAAATGAATAAAGAGGGGGGATTGTTTATGTGGATCTTATTCGCAGTAGGATCTTCTTTTTTTGCGGGAATCACAGCGATTCTCGCAAAGTGTGGAATTCAGAAAACAGATTCAGATGTGGCGACAGCAGTGAGAACGATCGTAGTTCTTCTGTTCTCATGGCTGATGGTGCTGGTCACGGGGACTTTTTCTGGAATCCACAATATCAGCGGAGAGACGCTGCTGTTTCTCGTTTTGTCCGGACTGGCGACGGGAGCATCGTGGCTGTGCTATTTTCATGCGCTCCAGAAAGGCGATGTCAACAAGGTTGTGCCAATCGATAAATCTAGTACGATACTGACGATCTTCCTGGCGTTGATCTTTCTCCATGAGGGACTGACATGGGCGAAGCTTGGCTGTGTCTGTCTGATCGCGATCGGTACTTATATGATGATCTCCAGAAAGAAAATTATAGAAGATACAAAGAAAAAAGACAGCAGTTGGTTTATTTATGCAGTGCTTTCAGCAGTCTTTGCGAGCCTGACAGCGATTCTTGGAAAGGTTGGAATTTCAGGGATTGACTCAAACCTGGGAACCGCGATCCGTACAACAGTTGTGCTTCTGATGGCATGGCTGATGGTTTTTGTCCAGGGTAAGCAGAAGGAAGTAAAAGAGATTGAGAAAAAAGAGCTTCTTTTTATCGGACTTTCAGGTATCGCGACAGGAGCTTCCTGGCTCTGTTATTATCGTGCTCTGCAGGAAGGACCTGCAAGTGTTGTCGTGCCGATCGATAAACTCAGTATTCTCGTGACGATTGCTTTTTCCTGGATCGTTTTCCACGAAAAACTGACGCGCAAATCTGCGGTGGGAGTTGTACTGATCACTGTCGGAACGGTACTTATGACGATGGCGTAAAATCATCAGAGTCATTGTGAATGGGATGGATGGCAGGGCGATAGAAATTTCCTATAACATTATAACAAAATAGAGATACCCATTTACAGGATAAAGATGGTAAGATAAAGAAAAACGAAAGAGCAGGAGTTGAAATACAATGGGACATTTTTATTTTGTGAGACATGGACAGACAGTCTGGAATGTAGAGAATAAGATCTGCGGAGCGACAGATATCGCGCTGACAGAGAAGGGACATCAGCAGGCGATCGAGACAGGGCATGAGATTCTGCGACAGGGGATCCAGGCAGATGAGATCCTTTATTCTCCGTTGATGCGTGCAGCAGATACAGCAAAACATATTTCTGAGATTACCGGAATCCCGGCGCGTGTAGAGCCGAGACTGATCGAGCAGAATTTCGGAAAATACGAATCCACTGCCCGCAACGGAGAGGAATTCCAGAAAGCAAAGCAGCAGTTCATTACCAGATACGACGGTGGAGAATCCATGCTGCATCTGGCACAGAGGATCTACAATCTCCTCGACGAGATCAAAGAAGAATCCGATCACAAAACCTATATCCTCGTGGCACACAACGGGATTTCCAGGGTGATCCAGTCCTATTTCTACGAGATGACAAACGAAGAATACGCGACATTCGGAGTGAAAAACTGCGAAGTCAGAAGATTTGATTTTGAGTGATAAATGAAACAAAAAAACAGGCAGGAAATTCGCATAACAGCGCAAAATTCCTGCCTGTTTTTATGTTGTAGTGCGGAATGCAGTATGCTATAATACACACTAGTATACTAGGTTAAAAGGAGCGTTTAGCAATGAATATCCATGATAAATATAAAGTATTACAGCAGAATCTGAAAGCAATGGGAAGTGTTGCAGTTGCTTTTTCAAGCGGTGTGGATTCTACTTTCCTGCTGAAAGCAGCGCTGGAAGCTCTTGGAGGAGAGAATGTGATCGCAGTTACCGCAAGTTCCTGTTCTTTCCCGGAGAGAGAACTGAAGGAAGCGAAAGAGTTCTGTGAGAAAAACGGCGTGCGTCATATCGTCTGTAAATCTGAGGAGCTGGATATCGACGGTTTCCGCCAGAATCCGAAGAACCGCTGCTATCTCTGCAAGCATGAACTCTTTGAGAAAATCTGGGAGATTGCCCGTGAAAATGGCATGAATGCAGTTGCTGAGGGTTCCAATATGGACGACAATGGCGACTACCGTCCAGGTCTGATCGCGGTCAAGGAACTTGGCGTCAGCAGCCCGCTTCGTCAGGCAGAACTTTATAAAGAAGAAATCCGCGAACTTTCCAAAGAAATGGGACTTCCGACCTGGGACAAACAGTCCTTTGCCTGTCTTTCCTCACGTTTTGTCTACGGTGAGACCATCAGTGAGAAAAAACTCGGCATGGTAGACAAGGCAGAGCAGCTTCTTCTGGACATGGGATTCCATCAGGTGCGCGTCCGCATCCACGGAAACATCGCCAGAATCGAAGTCCTTCCAGACGAGATCACCAAAATTGTCGAGGAAGGCAACAGAACAAAAATTGCAAACCAGCTCAAAGAGTATGGTTTTGACTATGTAACTCTCGATCTTCTGGGCTACCGTACCGGAAGTATGAATGAAACACTGGATGAAAAAGAAAAGGAGATATAAATGTTAAATCAGTTTTCCAGAACAGAACTGTTATTTGGTAAAGAAGCCATGGAGAAACTGGCGGACTCCAGAGTTGCCGTTTTTGGAATCGGTGGAGTCGGCGGTTATACCGTAGAGGCACTTGTGCGAAGTGGAGTTGGTAAACTTGATCTGATCGATGATGACAAAGTCTGCCTCACCAACTTGAACCGTCAGATCATCGCCACCAGAAGCACTGTCGGCAAATACAAAGTCGATGTTATGAAAGACCGCATCCTCGACATCAACCCAAAGGCAGAAGTTAATGTCCATAAATGCTTCTACCTTCCAGAAACCAAGGATGAGTTTGACTTTTCCCAATATGATTATGTTGTAGATGCAGTAGATACCGTAACTGCAAAGATCCAGCTCGTCATGGAAGCCAAAGAAGCCGGCGTTCCGATCATCAGCAGTATGGGAGCCGGAAACAAACTCGACCCGACTGCTTTTCAGGTAGCAGACATCTACAAAACATCCGTCTGCCCTCTGGCAAAAGTTATGCGTCGTGAACTCAAAAAACGTGGAATTAAGAAGCTCAAAGTGGTATACTCTCAGGAGAAGCCAATCCGCCCGATTGAGGACATGTCTATCAGCTGCCGTACACACTGCATCTGCCCTCCGGGCGCAGCACATAAATGTACAGAGCGTCGTGATATTCCAGGTTCCACAGCCTTTGTTCCGTCCGTAGTCGGACTGATCATCGCAGGAGAAGTGATCAAAGACCTGGCAGGGAAAAACTAAAAAAGGATTTGATGATAAGATAAAATCATCATATGGAACGTATTTCAGACAGAGGAGGGGCAGTACATGAAAAGAAAAGCAGCAGCACTTGCATTGACAGTTGCGATGACAATGGCAGTCAGCGGAAGCGTTTATGCAGAACCGAAGTCAACAGAAGTAGAGCCAGGTATCACTGGAAATCCTGAGGAGTCAGAAGCGAGATCTTCTGTGGCGGATGGCTGTGAGACAGGGAAGCATTCATGGACGGAATGGACAGTAACGATCCCGGCAGACTGTGTAACTGAGGGTCAGCAGACACGGAGCTGTGAGGAGTGTGGAATATCAGAAACAGCGTCCATACCAAAAACAAAGGAACATGATCTGAAAGAAATCTCACGTCAGGAAGCCACCGACGATAAGGATGGTTTTATCCTCTATGCGTGCAAGAGGAATGGTTGCGATTATCAGATGAAGGAAGTTATTCCGGCGAAAGCAGCATCTGATCCGGAAGATACAGACGAAAATAAAGATGGCGAAGAGAAAGATCCGGAGAAGGAAAACACTGTGGATTCTGATACAAAGAATGAAAGTAAATCTGAAGAAAATTCCAAAGATGAAACGAAAAATGATGGTATCGGTGGCAGCGATACAAAGGAACTTCCAGACGAAGATATCGACGAAGAATATGCAAGTTTTGCATACGCGACATCTTCAGAAGTAGTAGCAGAATATGACCCGGAAACGGCAGTCAGCACACGCAAAATCACGAATCCGACAGACCCTTCTGACACGGAAGAAGTGGAAGGAAGAGCAGTTTCAGAAGGCATTGTGGATGTCAAAAAAGACTCCGATGGAAACATCACAGACCTTGCAATTTCTACTTCTGTTGAGGAGATAAAACATGGATTTTCGTTCAGCAGTGAGAGTAAAACTCTGCATTCCATTGCGATCATCAACAGCAAAGTTCCGGGCGTAAACTGGATCACTTTGACTGCGAAGGAACCGGCATCCGAACTTGGAATCCGTCTGAAACAGACAGATGACGGAATGATAATGACGCTCACAGAAAATCAGAAACTGGTCAATATCATCAGGATCACAGAAGCCAAAAAGAAGATCACAATGACCACTTCCACTGGTGGAAGCTGCGAGATCAGTCAGGAGATCCAGAAGTTTACAGTCAGAGATAAGAACAAAAACTTCACGGATATAGATATGAATGAAGTTGTTTTTCATAGAATAGACGGGAAGAATCCGTACATAGAACTGGCTGCACTGAAAGAATTAAAGAAAGAAAAAACATCCCAGGATACGGCAAAGAAAGATGAGAAATACTACTGGATCCAGCAGTATGACGATGAATCCCAGACACCTGTCGTGATCACTGTATATGAGAAATAATATTGTTAAATTAATCACAGAATAAGTAAAAAAACAGGTCATTATCCTCATTTTCGAGGATAATGACCTTGGCTTTTTTTGTATACAATTCTTAGTATTCGCCAACAACGGTTGCTTTGAGCAGGTTGGTATTACCGGAACGTCCAAGCGGAACACCGACAGTAAGAACAACAACATCGCCTTCTTTGACGTAGCCGTTTTCTTCGGCTGCCTCTGTAGCGTGAAGGAGAAGGATCTCCATGCTGTATTCTTCTTTGGTCAGGAGTGGAGTAACACCCCAAACCAGATTCAGCTGACGCCAGATGCGTTCATCCGGAGTGCATGCAATGATTGGGCATCCTGGACGATATTTGGAAACCATACGTGCAGTATTGCCGGAACGGGTAACTGCAATGATGGCCTTGGCATTCAGGTCGATCGCTGTCATGCAGGTAGCATGAGAGATTGCTGTGGTTACGTTTGTAGCGTGCTCCTTGGTGCGGAAACTGAACTGCTGATTAAAGTCAATGTCAGCTTCTGTACGAACTGCGATTTTGACCATAGTCTTGAGTGCTTCTACAGGATATTTACCTGCAGCAGTTTCACCGGAAAGCATGATCGCACTTGTTCCCTGATAGATCGCGTTGGCAACGTCTGTGGTCTCTGCACGTGTCGGACGCGGGTTTTTGATCATGGAATCCAGCATCTGAGTAGCTGTGATAACCTGTTTTCCAGCAGTGTATACTTTGGCAATGATATCCTTCTGGATAACCGGAACATCCTCAAGCGGGATCTCAACACCCATGTCACCACGGGCGATCATGATACCGTCAGCTACCTCAATGATGCTGTCGATGTTGTCAACACCCTGCTGGTTCTCGATCTTGGCGATGATCTTGATGTCCTGTCCACCGTTTTTCTCAAGGATATCACGGATTTCTTTGACATCGGCTGCTGTTCTGGTGAAAGAAGCGGCAATGAAATCATAGCCTTCTTTGATACCAAACAGGATATCGTCGTGATCCTTAGGGCTGATGAATGGCATGTTTACTTCTACACCAGGAAGGTTGACACCTTTCTTATTGCCGAGAACACCACCGTTTACTACTTTACAGACAATGTCCTGACCTTTGATCTTCTTAACTTCAAGTCCGATCAGACCGTCATCGATCAGAATGCTGTTGCCAGGTTTGACATCCTTATATAATTCTTTATAGGTAACGGAAACGATCTTCTCATTTCCCATGATCTCTTCTGTGGTTAAGGTGAATTCCTGACCTTCCTTCAGAGTAACCTTTTCATTTTCAAATTCGCGGATACGAATTTCAGGACCTTTTGTATCGAGAAGCGCAGCTACCGGTTTACCAAGACGTGTACGAATTTCTTTTAATTTATCAATACGGCCTTTCTGTTCATCGTGTAAACCATGAGAGAAGTTGAAACGTGCTACGTTCAGACCTTCTTTAACAAGTTCTTCCAGAACACCGTCTTTATCAGTAGACGGACCAAGGGTACAGATAATTTTTGTTTTGCGCATAAATTTCCTCCTACTTTTCTTTACCTAAAAAACACACCTTTATTCTAACACATAATTTTTAATGTACAAGTAAAGATTTAGCAAAATAAAACGTTAATTTTATAACATTTTTGCCTCTGAATTATAGAAAAAATGCATTAAAAATCGTCGTACCAGGGATTAAAACCTGGTATGACGATTGATGTATTTGGCTTTGTATTTAGAATATACAATTGTCTGATCTTTATACAGTCCATAGTATCCGGAAACGGCATAACTGATGGAGACAGCGATCAGATAATAGGAAACTCCACGGAATCCAAACAGCTCGAATGCGATCAGGATCGAGGTGATCGGGCAGTTGGTAACACCACAGAAAAGAGCCGTCATGCCTGCGGCTGCACACAAGGATGGAGAAAGCCCGAGAAGTTGTCCCATAAGGCATCCGAAGGTGGCTCCGATGCAGAAAGAAGGGACGATCTCGCCGCCGCGAAAACCGGCACGCATAGTCAGGGCAGTAAGGATTATCTTCCACAAAAAGTCCAGTGGACGAGTCTGATCTTCCTCTACCGCGAGTTCAATAAGGTTGTTTCCGGCACCCATGTAATCAGTCGTATGAAGCAGAAGAGTGATCACAATAATGACTGCACTTGCCGCCACGATGCGGACATATGGATTAGGAAGATACCTGGTATAAAGCCTGCTGACACCCTGAAGAACCATGCAGAAAATGATGCTGACTGCGGCACATGCGACTGCGATGATGACCATTTTGCCGCCTGTTATGACGGACAATTCAGGGATATTTACAACATGAAATGACTCAGGATTGATGCCAAAACCGGCAGCGAATTCCGATGCGATCAGGGATGAGATCACGCAGGGAACAAGTGCCGCATAGTACATAACTCCGACACTGATAACCTCCATTGCGAATACAGCAGCCGCCATCGGCGTGCCAAAAACAGCAGCAAAAGCAGCACTCATGCCGCACATGACCATGACATGACGGTCTTCTTCATCGAGCCGGAACCAGCTTCCAAGCTGATTTCCAATGCTTCCGCCAAGCTGGATCGCAGCACCTTCACGACCAGCAGAACCACCCACAAGGTGGGTAAGGATCGTAGAAACAAAGATCAGTGGAGCAGAGCGAAAAGGCACATCATCCTGAGAGCGGATCGTAGAGAGTACCTGATTCGTACCGCCATCCTCGCGTCCAAATTTCTGATAAAGAAATACGATCACCAAACCGGATACCGGCAGCAGGAAAAAGATCCATGTGTTTTCTGCCCGGTAATTTGTGACAAATTTGAGTGCCCTCGCAAAAAGGCTGCTGATAAAGCCGACGGTCAGGCCGGTCAGTACTGCGAGGACCAGCCATTTGATAAGATTCGTCATATCATAGCGGATGTGTCCGAGATAATAATCCAGATCTTTAGTCTCTTCTGGATTATTTTTGTCCTGTGTGTTGTTCATAAGTTCCCCCCGTAAAGTAAAAAATAATTTATGACATGCAACAAACGGTTCCGAAATAGTATGCGGAACCGTCTGATGTTTGAAATATGATGATTATAAATTTGTAAGATTTTATTCCTGTGTAATTCCGGTTACTTCGTATCCGGCATCTTTGATCGTCTGGCGGATCTTGTCCTCATCAACCTTCTCCGGTGCTGTAAAAACGGTTGTGTTGCTTTCGTGAGAAGATACGACCTCCTCTACACCGAATGCTTTCTTAATTGCTTCATTTACGTGTGCTTCGCAGTGTCCGCACATCATTCCCTCAACATTAACTGTAACTTTTACCATAGTTTTTTGCTCCTTTTCTTTTATATTATAATCATTTTTTATCTCAATGGAAGTAGCTTGTTTGATTTTTTTGTCCTTTTTTGTGTCGTGGATCTTAAACAGGTTCAAACGCAGGGCGTTGGTGACAACGCAGAAGCTGGAAATGCTCATTGCGGCGGCACCGAACATCGGATTCAGTGTCCATCCGAAGATCGGGATCCATACACCAGCAGCCAGCGGAATGCCGATCACATTGTAGAAAAATGCCCAGAAAAGATTTTCGTGGATATTTTTCAATGTGGCACGGCTGAGACGGACAGCGGCAGGAACATCGCTTAAACGGCTCTTCATCAGAACGACATCAGCTGCGTCGATCGCAATGTCTGTTCCGGCACCGATCGCGATTCCGATATCTGCGCGTGTGAGGGCAGGAGCATCGTTGATACCGTCGCCGACCATGGCAACTTTGCCCTGTTCTTTGAGGGAACGGATCACGCTTTCCTTGCCGTCAGGGAGAACGCCTGCGATGACATCGTCCACGCCTGCCTGGGCACCGATCGCTCTTGCGGTACGCTCATTGTCACCGGTCAGCATGACAACACGGATTCCCATATTCTGGAGTTCTTTGACTGCCTGCGGGCTGTCTTCTTTGATGACGTCAGCGACAGCGATGATGCCGGCCAGCTTGCCATTGCGGGCAAAAAGGAGGGGAGTTTTTCCTTCTTCTGCAAGCTTTTCTGCCTTCTGGGAGAGTGCGGCAGGAACGCTTACCTGGCTGCTGATAAATTTCATGCTTCCACCGATCAGAGTTTCATTATCAAGCACAGCAGAAAGTCCATTTCCCGGAAGAGCGTGGAAATCGGTGACTTCCGGTGCTGTGAGATGAAGGCTTTCGGCGTGGCCAAGGATCGCTTTGGCAAGAGGATGCTCGCTCTTTTTTTCCAGGGCAAATGCCATGGTGAGGAGTTCCTGTTCAGAAATCCCATCTGCCGGGAGCAGATCTGTCACTTCCGGCTGACCACTGGTGATCGTACCGGTTTTGTCCAGGGCAACGATCTGGACTTTGCCTGCTTCTTCAAGAGAAACAGCGGTTTTGAACAGGATACCGTTCTTGGCACCCATTCCGTTGCCGACCATGATCGCTACCGGAGTGGCAAGTCCGAGCGCGCATGGACAACTGATAACGAGAACGGAAATTCCGCGGGCAAGTGCATAGCCGAATTCATGTCCGGTCAGAAGCCAGACAAGCGTGGTGAGAATCGCGATTGTGATGACTGTCGGCACAAAAACACCGGAAACACGGTCTGCGATCTTGGCGATCGGAGCTTTGGTAGCAGCTGCGTCACTTACCATTTTGATGATCTGGGAGAGGGTAGTGTCCTCGCCGACGCGGGTTGCTTCACATTTGATAAATCCGGACTGGTTGACAGTAGCAGCAGAAACAAGATCTCCGGCGGCTTTGTCAACCGGGATGCTTTCGCCTGTAAGGGCAGATTCGTTGACAGCACTGGTTCCCTCGACGATCACACCATCAACCGGGATGTTTTCTCCTGGGCGGACCACAAAGATGTCTCCTTTGTGGACCTGTTCGATCGGGACAGTAGTTTCCTGACCGTCGCGGAGAACGACAGCGGTCTTTGGCGCGAGTTTCATGAGGCTCTTGAGAGCGTCAGTGGTTTTTCCTTTGGAACGGGCTTCAAGCATTTTGCCAACGGTGATCAGGGTCAGGATCATTGCCGCGGATTCGAAGTAAAAATCCATCATGTAGTTCATGACAGCGGCAGAATCGCCGTCGACCTGAGCTCTTGTCATGGCGAAGAGTGCGTAGACACTCCATACAAAAGATGCCATGGAACCGAGGGCAACGAGTGTGTCCATGTTCGGGGCACGATGCCACAGGCTCTTGAATCCGCTGATGAAAAATTTCTGGTTGATGACCATGATGATTCCGGCAAGCAGAAGCTGCACAAGACCCATTGCGATATGGTTGTCATTAAACCATGCAGGCAGCGGCCAGCCCCACATCATATGTCCCATGGAGAAGTACATCAGCACGAGCAAAAATCCGACGGAAGCGATCAGACGACGCTTGAGGATCGGTGTCTCGTGATCCTCGAGGGCTTCTTCGGCTTCAGATATGGAAACCTGTTCCTTATTGGCTCCCTTGAGGGATGCGCCGTAACCTGCCTGTTCTACGGCATTGATAATATCATGGGGGGAAGCCGTTCCTTCCACACCCATGGAGTTTGTCAGAAGGCTGACAGAGCAGGATGTGACTCCCGGCACTTTGGATACAGCCTTCTCCACACGGGTGCTGCAGGCAGCGCAGCTCATACCGGTGACGTTGTATTGTTCCATTGTGTGCCTCCTCTTATGAAATGCTCAGGCATGTAAAGCCTGCTTTTTTTACTGCTTCGCGAAGGTCGCCGTCAGAAATGGAACGGTCATAGGAAACAGTTGCGATTTCTTTTTTTAGATCAACTTCTGCAACGACTCCGTCGATCTCGTTGAGAGCATTGGTTACAGAATCCACGCAGTGCTGGCAATGCATGCCTTCGATGCGGATCGTCCTGGTTCCAAGAACAGGGCCGTCCAGGAATTTTCTCTTCGGTTTCTTGGAACTTCCATCGCCGCCTCCGCAGCAGAGAGAGTCTCCCTTAAAATGTCCGGCAGCCTTGCGCGCTGCAAAGACCATAGCGACAATGACAATAAGTAAAATAATGATATCAGCTGGTTTCATGATTTTTCTTCCTCCTTAAATACTTTGTCTTTGTGTTTGTTGAGTTTCTTTTCTGTGATTTTCACAGTTACAGTTATTTCATCAGTTTCTGCAGAGTTGCAACCAGCTCGTCGATCGTTTCATCCTTACCGGCACGGATATCACGTGCCACACAGGTACGGATATGATTCGCAAGAAGCTCTTTATTAAAAGAGTTGACAGCGGCATTGACAGCAGCGGACTGGATCAGGATGTCATTACAATAAGCATCATTCTCCAACATCCCTATGATTCCCCGAATCTGCCCCTCAATACGCTTCAGCCGATTCACCAGCTTCTTCCTCTCCGCCTCCGACCTATCCGTATGCTTCGTACAACAACAGGAACAGACAGGAGTCTTCGTCACATCATTATTATTCTCCATAGACCAACTTCCTTTCTAAAATATACTCAAAATACATATCCAAAATACCCTCACGGGGTATGTTTACTATGCCTGTAATATATACCCCATGAGGGTATTTGTCAAGAGAAAATAAAAAAAGATGACCTAAATGCAAGAAAGCTACAGACAGATCATCCAAAATAAAAAGAAAAATAGACCAGGATATAACAAAACTACAATTAAGTCATTGGAAATGCAAAGAAAAGTAGACCAGAACAAGAGAAAGCCGCAATCAAGTCATCGGAAATTCAAGGAAAAGTAGACCAAAACAAGAGAAAGCCGCAAGCGAGTTATCAGAACCACAAAGAAAAGTAGACCAGAACATGGGAAAGTCGCAATTAAGTCATCAGAACCACAAAAAAGACTAAACCGCGCTACAGGCAAATCAATTCCCACCAATAGTATGGGCCCACACAGCATCACCTTCCCCATAAAACAACCAGGGTCTCCACCAAAGCTCAAAAAAAGCCCAGGGGTGCCTGAGGGGACGGGCCACGTCCCCTCGGTCCTAACCTCGCCCAGGCGAGCACAAGGTTACGGGGCCCTGGGGATCAAACCCCGATAACCTTCTGGCTGATGAAGAAAGCCACCCCAGCGGTCAGCGCCTCCGCAATCCAAAACGCATGCCATACCCCCACAGCCCCCAAGATGCGGCTAAGGATAAAAGCCGCAGGAAGAATTATGATCAAATACCGACACAGCGAAACAACAAGAGAAGCAGTCCCCCTTCCAAGTCCTTCCAGCGCACCACATGCCGTAACAGACACAGAAGAAACCAGAAATCCCGCACATATAATACGAAGAGCCGTTTTTCCGGCAGCAATTGTCTCCGGATTCGTAGTAAACATTCCCATAAGCTGCCCCGGAACAGTCAGACAGATGATGGTTCCAACAAGCATGATCACACCACTCATACAAAGCGTAACATAGTAGATTTTTTTCACTCTTTTGTGCTCTCCGGCACCATAATTATATCCTATCACAGGACGCATTCCCTGCACGATCCCGCTCGCCGGAAGATAGAGAAACGTCTGCAGTTTATAGTAGATTCCAAGAATTACCACATAACTCTGAGAGTAGGCTGCAAGGAGTCCGTTCAATGCAGAAACAAGCACAGATGGAAGCGCAAGATTCAGTGCTCCCGGAATGCCAACAGAGTATAATCTTGCGATCAGAGCTTTGTCCGGATGTAAATATTTCCGGCTTAATCTGACCTGGAGAGGCTGTATTTTATAGACGATCAAATAGAAAACAAGATTGAATACCTGCCCCAGACCAGTTGCGATCGCAGCACCTTCAATCCCCATTGCAGGGAATGGTCCGATACCAAAGATCAGCAGCGGATCAAGTATAATATTGGAAACACAGCCGACCATAAGCCCGATCATAGTAACCTTCATTTTGCCCACACCCTGGAAGATTTTTTCGTAGGAAAGGTTAGTAGTGTTTATAGTTGCAAACAGAAAAACGATCGTGGAATACCGGATTCCAAGGTCGATAACATCTGCGTCAGAAGTAAAAAGCACCAGAAATCCCGGCATCACAAGGATGCATCCGATCGTCAGAAGAACACCGTGCAGGGCAGATAATGCAAGCCCATGAGTCGCTGCTTTGCTGGCAGTTTCTTTGTTTCCGGCACCAAGACAGATCGCAATCTGAGCACTGATCCCGATCCCAAATCCGATCGCGATCGCATTCGCAAAGTTTTGGATCGGATAGACAAGCGACAGCGCAGTCATCGCATTTTCACTGATCTGTGCCACGAAAAAGCTGTCCACAATGTTGTACAGAGAATTCACAAGCATAGAGATCACCATAGGCAGAGCCATCGACAAAATCAGCGGGAAAACCGGTTTTTCTTTCATAAATGTGTCATTCATAATAAGCCTCCTTTATAAAATTTAAAACATAAAAAACGCCGCACAATCACCCCGAAGGATAATTGTGTGGCGAAAAATGGTTTAGCCAGAAAAATCCACACTATGTTTTGGACGAAAGAATTGTAGCATGAGAACCAGAAAAACGTCAATAGCAGATTTGTTAAATCTCCAGATCATCCGCATTTGCCATATACGTCTGCGTATAAAGCACGACCGTATCGCCCTTTGGAACAAGGATCCTGTGATTTCGCTGGATCACGGCGATGATAATACGCTCCGGCATGTTCAGTTCCATGATCCTGTGATTCACCCATTGATCATTTTCGGTGAGGCGGATGCGGATAAAATGCACATCTTCTTCCTGACCATATTCCCCGATCCGTTTAAGTCTCGAATACTGGTCGACAAATCCTGCAGAAATGATACCGGTGGGGATCGCAACCATGCCGACACCAAGAAATGCAATAAAAATACCAAAAATCTTGCCGATCGTGGTGACAGGATAAATATCACCATAGCCTACAGTGAGCAGGGTGGAAGCAACCCACCAGATCCCGGAAAATGCATTCGTAAAAACCTCCGGCTGCGCCCGGTTTCCCAGACTGTATTCATTATGCAAAATTCCTCCCATTACTTGAAAATATTGTACCGGAAACCAGGAAATGCGTCAACGGTACAGACAGTTTCAGACAGAAAAACATTCAAAAACCGTGTAGAATATCACGTTTTTTGTACATAACCGTAAACATATACCAGTCCTTCTTGCGGTACATACTTCAATGTGCTACACTCAAAAAATGCCAAAAATAATCACAGAAAAAGTGATATTGTTATAAGGAAAAAAGGCACTTAGAGGAGAAAAAATATGAAAACACTGCTGACACTGCAGCTCACGATCTTTATTCTGGTAGCTGTAGGATTTTTAATGAAAAAGATACATATCATCGGTCCGCAGGGGCAGAAGAACATCAATGATCTGGTCATCTATCTGATCCTGCCATGCAACATCCTCCATGCATTTACCCAGAGTGCAACGGATGGAGATTTCAGCAATTATCTGGCGATTCTTTTTATCTCGATCGGTATTCAGGTATTCTGTGTTATCTATGGAAAAGTCATGTTCCGAAAAGAATCCGAAGACCGTCGGAAGTGCCTGCAGTACGGAACTATCTGCTCAAACGCAGGATTTCTTGGAAACCCGATCGCGGAAGGCGTTTACGGAATAGAAGGACTGGTTCTCGCCAGCGTGTACCTGATCCCGCAGAGAATCATGATGTGGTCTTCCGGTCTGGCTGTTTTTTCCGGAAGCAGTGATAAGATGAAAACGGTGAAAAAAGTCGTCACACATCCATGCATTCTGGCATGTGTACTTGGAATGATCCTGATGATCACAGGATTTCCAATCCCGTCAGGACTCGACGGTGCGGTGACTGCTGTCGGAAATTGTAATACGGCAATGTCGATGATGGTCATTGGAATGATCCTTGCAGATATCAATCTCAAAGATTTCTGGGACTGGACAGTTGTGAAATACACAGTTCACAGACTTATTATCATTCCGGCGATCGTTTATATCGTCTGCCGTTTCCTGCCTCTGAGCAAAACGGTCCTGGGACTGTGTGTACTCCTTGCAGCAATGCCGGCAGGTGCAACGACCAGTATCCTCGCAGAAAAATACCAGGTCGATTCTCCATTTGCGACAAAAATGGTCATCTTCTCAACCTTGTTATCCCTTCCGACTATCTGTCTGTGGAGCATTTTTCTCCAGTAAAAACATATTTGTCAAATTTCTGACAAAACATCCCCCCTCCCGGCTTGTAGGAGGGGTGTTTTTTTTATATACTTAAAAAATAACATTTTATACGGAAAAGAGAACAAATCATGAGCGATCTTAAAAACGAAATCCATGACTACTGGACCAACCGGGCCAGAGGTTATTCAGAATATAATCAGCAGGAAATGGCAGATGCCAGACAGACCATGTGGAGGGCGAAACTCCTCGATCTACTGGGAAAACAGTTCCCGGAGCGTGAACCAAAAGAGATTAAAATCCTTGATGTCGGAACCGGCCCGGGATTTTTTGCAATCCTTCTCGCAGAAGCCGGCTATCAGGTGACGGCGATCGACTATACAGAAGAAATGCTCAAGGAAGCACAGCAGAATGCCGGTGGATTAGCGGAGTGTATTGTGTGGAAAACCGGCGACGCACAGGCTCTTGATGTGGAAAACAACAGCTTTGATGCCATTGTAACCAGAAATGTAACATGGAATCTTCCACGCCCGGACCTCGCATATAAAGAATGGCTGCGTGTGCTCAAACCAGGCGGTATGCTTTATAACTTTGATGCAGACTGGTACGGTCATCTTTATAATGAAGAAAAGCGAAACAGCTATGAGAAAGACCGGAAGCAGACAGAAGAACAAAACGTGGAGGACTATTACAGCGGAACTGATATCGAAAAGATGGAAGAGATTGCCCGCCAGGTTCCATTAAGTCGTCTGGAACGTCCGAAGTGGGATATCGAAACTATGCAGAAAACAGGATTTCTTGATGTTTCCTGCGATGAAGCGGTCTGGAAAGAAGTCTGGACAGAAGAAGAGATCATCAATAACAGCACTTCTCCGATCTTCCTCCTGACAGGAAGAAAGAGAGATTCTTTTAATCTCAAAAATATAACAGTGGAGCCGGGTGAGAAGTGGAATGGAGAATTAGAACTTGCAAACGGCGAGATCAAACTTCCGGCGACTGTCCTTCACGGACATGGTACAGGAAAAACCATGCTGATCACAGCAGGTGTTCATGCCGGAGAATATGTCGGGATCCAGGCAGCGATCGAATTGTCCCAGAAACTCAAAATTGAAAAAGTAACAGGCACGATCATCATTGTCAAAGTCATGAACCGACCTGCATTTGAGGCACGTAACGGCAGTATGGGACTGACTGATGACAAAAACCTCAACCGCGAATTTCCGGGAGACCCGCAGGGAACAGAAATGGAGTGCCTTGCATGGGCAGTGTCTCAGGAACTTCAGCCGGTGACAGATTATTACATCGATCTCCACAGTGGAGATGACTATGAGAAATTAACACCGTATGTCTATTATGCAGGAATGGCAGCAGAAGAAGTTGTCGCAGAATCCCGTAAAATGGCAGAACAGGTCGATGTTCCATACATGGTAAAATCCAACGTGGCGTCCGGCGGTTCCTACAACTATGCGGCTTCACAGGGAATTCCGAGTATTCTGATTGAACGTGGCGGAATGGGCGACTGGAATTACGAAGAAGTCCGCTCTACCAGAAGAGATGTCCGCAATATCCTGTGCCATATGGGAATCTATCAGGGAATCAAGGATTTCAGGACATACTATCCGCTGGATGTGGCAGATGTCCGCTATCAGGATGCAGAGGAAAGCGGTCTCTGGTATCCATTCAAAAAAGTCGGCGACATGATCCAGGAAGGCGATATCCTCGGAGAAGTCCGTGACTATGAGGGAAAAGTCAAAGAAGTCAGCATCGCAGAGTTCGACGGCGTTCTTCTCTATCAGTGCGGCACGCTGCAGGTACTTGGCAATGGACCGATGGTCGCCTACGGAAGAATCGTGAGCCGCTACGACGAGCGCAAGGAAAAAATCGTAAAATACTGGGAAAAACGAAGCGACAGTTTTCTGGAGCAGAGAAGACAGGAACTTCACAGCACCATGGCAGAACGCTGGATGAAAGAAATCAATACACAGCTTCCGGAGGGAAAAAATCTCAAGATTCTCGATGTGGGCTGTGGAGCAGGATTTTTCACTATCCTTCTTGCAAAAGCAGGCCATCAGGTGACTGGAATCGACCTGACACCGGATATGATCAAAAACGCCCGCATCCTTGCAGAAGAAGAGGGCGTAAACTGCGGATTTACAGTTATGGATGCAGAGAATCCGGAATTCCCGGATGACACCTTTGATGTGATCATTTCCAGAAACCTGACCTGGACATTGCCGCATGTGCGTCACGCATATCAGGAGTGGCTTCGCGTCCTCAAAAAAGGCGGTGTACTGCTCAATTTTGATGCAAACTACGGAATCACAGACTTCTCAAATGTGGAAGACCTTCCGGAAAATCATGCACATAACACACTCGGAAATGACATGATGCGCGAGTGCGAGGAGATCAAACGTCAGCTTCCGATCAGTTCCTACAGCCGTCCGGCGTGGGATCTGGAAACCCTGGGATCTATGGATCTTAAAGATTTCCGGGTAGACTTAGGAATCAGCAGCAGGATCTATCTTGAAAAAGACGAATTTTATAATCCGACTCCGCTGTTTATGCTGCGGACAGTTAAATGACAGGCAGACAACTGCACAGACTATAAGGATATGCGGAGAATCATATGGATTTAAAACAATTGCAATATTTTGTGGCATGTGCCCAGGCAGGGTCTTTCAGTGATGCGGCGAAGATCCTCTATTCGACACAGCCCAGTGTGAGCAAGGTGATCAAGGCACTGGAAGACACTCTTGGAATGCAGCTTTTTGAGCGCCTTCCGAGAGGAATCCGACTGACAGTGCAGGGACAGAAAGTCTATCACTATGCATGTAAGATCACAAATGAGATGAATGTTCTGGAGAATATGGCTTTGGGAGGCATGACAAAATGGATTCGTATTTCGCTGAATCCAAGTTCCTGGTTTGCCAATCAGTTTGTAGATTTTTATAATGAAACCTATGAAAAAAACTATCACTTTCAGATCACAACAGCAGGCGTACGGAGTGTTATGGAACGTGTCCGTGACTACATGGATGACATTGGATTTGTTTATATCCTGAGTCAGCAAAAGGAGAACTTCCTGCACGAGCTGACCAAAAATAAACTACAGTTTTTTACAATGTATGAAACAGATGTAGTCCTGTATTCAGGGCGGAAGACAGAAATTTATGCTTCCAGAAAGGACAAAGCAGAGCTTGCAGATCTGGAAGGAATCCGTTTTATCCAGAATTATCAGGATGAATTTTTTGATATCGGAGCTGCACGGGAAGATGCATTCCAGTGGAAAGATCTTGATATTTCTGTGCTGACCAACAGTGACTACATTATGGAAAAAATGCTCAGGAACAGCCGGGTTGCAAATGTAAGCGGCAGTTATCTTTCCGAGAACAAAACAGGTACTACGCCGGGAATCCCGCTGAATATGGGTGACAGTAAGGTTATTTTTGGCTATATGCTCCACAAAGGCGAAAAAATTGATGAAAGTATACAGGAATTTCTCGACTTTCTGGTAAGCAGACTTCCCAAAAGTTAATTCAGACTCATTCCAGAACAGACGAAAGGTATTCGAACTACGAATAGCACATAACCCTCCCACGGGGTTGTGTGCTTTTTTGACATCTGATAGACTTTATCTGACGAATTACTATGCGGATATTTTGTCTGAGGATTTACAGACACAAAAGGAGAATTCATGATTAAATACATTTTTAAAAGACTTCTTCAGCTGATCCCGATTCTAATTGGGATCACTTTTTTGTCTTTTGCCATGATGCGTTTGGCAGGTGGTGATGCGGTAACGTATATGTATGAGAATGCCGGTTCAGCAGTTTCACAGGAAGTCATTGATGAGACGCGGAAGGAATATGGTCTGGATCAGCCATTTCTTATTCAGTATGCGAAATGGTTTGCAGGAATGGCAACCGGAGATATGGGCAAGAGCTACGTATCCAAACGAGATGTTTATGAAACATTTGTAGAAAAACTTCCGGCAACGATCATGCTGACCGTATCTTCTGTATTGCTGACAATGCTGATCGCAATTCCACTCGGCATTTTTTCGGCGGTAAAGCATAATAAATGGAGCGATTACCTGATACGTTTCCTGAGTTTTATCGGGAATTCCATGCCAAACTTCTTTGCAGCACTGGTGCTGATGTACTTTTTTTCCATCAGACTTGGATGGTTTCCGGTAATCACAACGGACAATATAGCTTTAAGCCTCGTTCTGCCAACACTGACACTTGCCATATCTATGGCATCCAAGTATACCAGACAGGTGAGAACTACGATCCTTGAAGAACTGAACAAAGATTATGTGGTCGGAGCAAAGGCGAGAGGTGTGAGAGGAAGCGTGATCATCTGGAAGAATGTTATGAAGTCTTCCATGCTGACGATCATTACTCTGCTGGCTTTATCAATAGGAAGTCTTCTGGGAGGAACTACGATCGTTGAGACTATTTTTATGTGGGATGGTGTTGGCAAAATGGCAGTAGATGCCATTACCATGAGAGATTACCCGATCATTCAGGCATATGTAGCCTGGATGGCAATCATTTATGTGGTTGTAAACCTGATCACGGATATCATTTATCACTATCTGGATCCTCGAGTAAGATTAGGAGGTGACAGAGCATGACGCAGAAAAAGAAACAGATATCTGTCCGAAAACAGAAAATAAAGAAAAATCATGTCAGAGAAAAGCTGATCTTTTTTACTATACTGGCGATGGTTTTACTTGTTGTCGCAGCCTTTGCACGGAAGCTCTGTCCGTATGATCCGGATGTACAGGATCTTCTGCTGGCACAGAAACCGCCAAGTGCAGAACATATACTGGGTACAGACCGCTACGGAAGAGACATGTTTTCGCGTGTACTGGTAGGAAGTACGACCAGTATTTATGCGACACTGCTTCTGGTGGCGATCGTCACGATACTTGGAACGGTGATCGGCATCATCTGCGGGTGGTGTGGAGGAATCATAGATACTGTGCTGATGCGTGTATCTGATCTGTTTCTGGCGTTCCCAAGCCTTGTTTTTGCCCTCGCAGTAGCTGGTGTACTTGGCGGTGGCATCCAGAATGCGATCATAGCACTGGCTGTCATCGGATGGCCGAAGTTTGCCAGACTTGCCAGAGGACTGACTCTTGCACAGAAAGATTCACCATATCTGATGGCGGTGAGACTTTCGGGAAGCAGCACACTGAAAATTATGTTTAAACATATTTTACCGAATATTGCAGGTCCGATACTGGTTACCTCTGTTCTTGATATCGGAACTATGATGATGGAACTTGCAGGACTGTCCTTCCTCGGACTTGGCGTACAGCCTCCGATGGCAGAGTGGGGAAGCATGATTAATGATGGAAGAAGTATGCTTCAGATCTCACCATGGATGGTACTTGCACCGGGACTTGCCATATTTATAACCGTTATGATCTTTAATCTTCTCGGGGATACACTCAGAGATTTTATGGATCCAAAAGAAAGAGCAAAGAAATAAGAGAATAAAGAAAGGAAACAACGATTATGAAGAAGAAATTACTTGCAGCAATTCTGACAGGAGCAATGCTTGTAGCAGGAATGTCTACAACCGTATGGGCTGACGGTGAAAAGGCTTTTGTTTATGGAACAACCGGATACAGCGAGGAAATGGGAGATGCGGGATTAAACCCACATGACAACTATTCAGGCTGGAGTGCACTTCGTTATGGCGTTGGCGAAACTCTGTTCAAATATAATGACAACATGGAAGTAGAGCCATGGCTTGCAACTGATTATGAATTTGTGGATGATACAACTGTAAAGATCACACTTCGTGAAGGAGTACAGTTTTCCAGCGGACGTACCATGGATGCGGAAGCAGTCAAGGAATGTCTGGAAGATCTGATCGCAGTTCATGACCGTGCACCTTATGACCTCAAGATCGATCATATTGATGCAGATGGTCTGACACTTACCATTTATACAACAGAGCCATGTCCGGCGATCATCAATTATCTTGGTGATCCATATGGTGCGATCATTGACATGGATTATGGAATCCAGGGTGAAGGCGGTTCTGCCAATGTGGCCGGAACTGGCCCATATATTGCAGAGAACGTCACTCCAACCCAGATCGATCTGGTAAAAAACGATAACTACTGGGGCGGTGAAGTGAAAGTAGATAAAGTTACAGTCAAATCTTTTGCAGACGGAAGTGCACTGACCGCAGCCCTGCAGACAGGTGATATTCAGGGTACTTATGGACTCCAGTATGACAACTATGCATTATTTGAAAATAATTCAGATTACACGATTAATTCCTGTGCGACCAGCCGATGTTTCTTTGGTCAGTTCAATATGGATTCAGAGATCATGAAAGACCAGAACGTTCGTAAAGCTGTTGAGATGGGAATCGACAAAGACGGATTCTGCTCTGTCATCATGGAAGGACGTGGAGTTCCGGCAAAGGCAGCTTTCCCAAGCGGCTTTTCTTATGGAAATGATGCAGTAGAAACGGTTTCCTATGACCCGGAAGGCGCTAAGAAACTTCTTGAGGAATCCGGCTGGACGGATACAGACGGAGACGGATATGTGGATAAAGACGGACAGAAACTCAGCATTAACTGGCTGACTTACCCAACCCGTCTGGAACAGCCGAAACTTGCCGAGTACGCACAGGCTACACTGAAAGATATCGGAATCGATGTGGTTGTAAATAATACATCTGACCATATGACGATTGCAAAGAATGGAGACTTTGATGTATATGTAAGTTCTACAACTACAGCACCGACAGGTGATCCGGAATACTTCTTTACCAGTACAGTAACAGGTGCCAAGAACTATGGTAACTATCAGAATGAAGAAGTAACAAAACTGACAGATCAGCTTCACCAGACGTTTGACAAGGATGAAAGAGCAAAACTTGCAGTAGAACTTCAGCAGGATATTCTGGATGATGATGCGTTCTTCTTTGTATCTCATCTGAATATGGGAATCGTAACAAAATCAAATGTTACAGGAATGGCAGCACATCCATGTGATTACTATGAGATCACTGCTGACCTGGATGTAGAATAAAATTATTGCTTCTGCTTGCAGCAGCAATTTTTGAGGAGAAAATAAATTATGGATTCTTTGCTTCGTGTAGAGCATGTGACAATTTCTTATAATGGAAAACCAACGGTTGAGGATGTCAGCTTTGAATTAAAGCAGGGCGAAATCCTTGGAATCGTGGGCGAGTCCGGAAGTGGCAAAAGTACGATCATCAAGGCAATCATGGGGCTTCTGGGAGAAGAAGGTCTGGTTACAAGAGGTGATATCTGGTACAAAGGTGAGAACCTTACAGACATGAGTGAAAAAAAACTCCGTAAGTTTCTGGGAACAGAGATCGGAATGGTCTTCCAGGACTGTAAAACTGCATTGTGTCCCGTTCGGACAATTGGAGCACAGATACATGAGGCAGTATCCGAACATGAGAAAGTCAGCAAAAAGGAAATCCGGGAACGTGCCGGAGAGATCATGAAGAAGATAGGTCTGGATGACAGTGACCGTGTGCTGGACAGTTATCCGTTTGAACTCTCCGGTGGAATGAACCAGAGAGTGGGGATCTGTACAGCCATGATCATGCATCCGAATCTGCTTCTGGTAGATGAACCGACCAGTGCACTGGATGTGACTGTTCAGAAGCAGGTAGTGGAAGAACTTCTGCTCATGCGTAAAGAATACAATACTGCAATGATTCTTGTAACTCACAATATCGGCGTTGTAAGGATGATGACAGACAGGATACTGGTTCTACAGAACGGACAGGTAAGAGAGTATGGAGAAACTGAGGCTGTCCTGGATCATCCGAAAGATCCATATACAAAGAAGTTGATGGGTTCTGTGCTTCATCTGAATCGGGCAGAGAATCAGGAGGTGCAGTAGAATGGCGGATATTATCCTGAAAGCGGATCATCTCAAAAAAGTATTTATATCAGGGAAAAAATCCATGACTGCAGTGGATGATGTAAGCTTTGAACTGGAACGGGGAGAATGCCTTGGAATCGTAGGCGAATCCGGTTCCGGTAAAAGTACGATTGCCAAAATGATCACACATCTGGAGCCGGTGACGGATGGGCAGATTTTTCTTAAAGGAAAGGACATTACCCATGTCGGAGGCAAAAGCTTAAGGAAAACCTATCAGGATATCCAGATGGTTTTTCAGATGCCAATGGAATCTTTTGACCCGAGATGTACTTTGGGCGACGGAATTGGGGAAAGTCTCCGGAATATGGGGATAAATCGCACAGAAACACGAACACGTGTGGAAAATCTTCTCGAAAGATGCGGCCTTTCTAAAGAATACGCGGACCGTTATCCGCATCAGGTCAGCGGAGGGCAGTGCCAGCGAGCCGCAATTGCCAGAGCACTTGCAGTCAGTCCGGAGATCCTGATCTGTGATGAGGCCACCAGCGCACTTGACGTAACTGTGCAGAAACAGATCCTGGAACTTCTGATTGAACTGAAAGAAAAAGAGAATCTGTCATTTATCCTGATCTGTCATGACCTTGCGCTGGTGCAGGCCTTCTGCGACAAAGTACTGGTTCTCTATCATGGAAAGACAGTAGAATATGGAACACCGGATGATATCATCAATCATCCGAAGATGGATTATACAAAGAAATTAATAGATTCAGTTTTATAAATCAACAGCATAATAATCAGCGAATAATAACCGGAGGGCAGGAAAGACATTGATTACTATCACACATAATCGACATCTTGCAGAGACGATCGGAAGCAGATTTGCGGTTATGAATGAAGACCATGAATTAAAAATGATATAAATATAAAAAAAGTACTTCCCGCGGATTAGAAGTACTTTTTTTATTATGGGTTAACTGGTGCCTTAAGGGTGGAGGTCTGTGCACCTTTATTTGATAAAATAACACAGTTCTTTGTGTTGACTATATTTTAACAAAACGCAGTGTAAAAACAAGCCTCCCAGGGGGATGTAAAGCCATGAAAAAAACAGTATGATCCATGCGATATATGAATATGTCAATATCCCCCAGGGGCGGTTATATATGACCGAAATTGATGGTATACTGATAGAACTTGTTATGCATAATAAATAAAAATAAACCATAAAACTGTTGATAGACACAGCGTTATGCATAAATAAGAACAAAAGGAGGAAATGAGACAATGAAGAGAAAATTACTGGCAATTATGATGGCGGTCTGTGTGACAGCATCCTTTGCAGGAGGATCTGCAACTGTATTTGCGGCACAGGAAGAAAGCACAGCGAAAGATGAAGTAATCGTAACCATGCCGACAACATCTGAGCCGGAGTCCGGTTTTGACCCGGCATATGGATGGGGCGCAGGAGAGCATGTGCATGAGCCACTGATCCAGAGCACACTTACTACTACAAACACAGATCTTTCTATCGGTATGGACCTGGCGACAGATTATTCTGTGAGCGATGATGGACTTACCTGGACTGTTAAGATCCGGGATGATGTCAAATTTACAGACGGTGAAGCTCTGACAGCATCCGATGTGGCATTTACATACAACAACTGCCGCGATAACAGTTCCGTCAATGATTTTTCCATGCTGAAAGAAGCAGTGGCTGTGGATGATACAACGGTTGAATTTCACATGAACACACCATTTGCAGTCTGGCCATATACAATGGCAATTGTGGGAATCGTTCCGGAACATGCTTATGATGAGAATTACGGACAGGATCCGATCGGTTCCGGACGTTATATCATGAAACAGTGGGACAAAGGACAGCAGGTTATTTTTAAGGCGAATCCGGACTACTACGGCGAAGCACCAAAAATGAAAAAAGTAACCGTTCTTTTCATGGAAGAAGATGCAGCACTGGCAGCAGCTCAGTCCGGCACGGTAGACGTAGCACATACGGCGGCATCTTATTCAGATATGACGGTTGATGGATATGCTCTGTTCAGCGTGCAGACAGTAGATAACCGCGGATTCAACCTTCCGGCAACTGCAGCAGAGGAAATTGACGGAGTAACTTATGGAAATGACTTCACCAGCGATGTGGAAGTAAGACGTGCGATCAATATCGGCATTGACCGTGAAGAAATGATCCAGAATGTCCTGAATGGTTACGGAACCCCGGCATACAGCGTGTGCGATAAAATGCCATGGTATAACGAGGAAGCAGAAGTAGAATACGATCTGGATAAAGCAAAAGAAATTCTTGAAACAGCAGGATGGGCAGAAGGTGATGACGGAATCCGTGAAAAAGACGGCGTACGTGCGGAATTTACCATGCTGTATCCGGCATCCGATTCTGTTCGCCAGGCACTGGCAGAAGACAGCAAGAATCAGCTTGCCGAACTTGGAATTGAAGTGACAACAGAGGGCGTTGACTGGGATACTGCCTACACAAGAGCAGAGTCTGAGCCACTTGTATGGGGATGGGGCGCACATACACCAATGGAGCTGTACAACATCTATCATACAATGAGCGAGACCGGCCTTGCAGAGTACTCTCCATATGCGAACGAAACCGTAGACAAATATATGGATGAAGCTCTGAAATCCAGTGATCTGGAAGCATCGTATGACCTTTGGAAAAAAGCCCAGTGGGACGGAGAGAGCGGAATTACGCAGGAGGGAGATATCCCGTGGATCTGGCTCTGCAATATCGATCATCTGTACTTTGTAAAAGACGGACTCAAAGTAGCTGACCAGAAGATCCATCCACACGGACATGGCTGGTCTATCGTAAATAACGTAGATCAGTGGTCATGGGAGTAACAGATCTTGAATAATTCAAAAGCAAAATTTATCTTAAAAAATTTCATTAAAGTGCTGCTTCTGCTGTTTGCGGTCAGTGTTGCTGCTTTTGCACTTATGACAGCTTCTCCGATCGATCCTCTGAAAGCGAACGTCGGACAGGCTGCGCTTGGAAGCATGAGTCAGGAACAGATCGCAAAACTTGAAGAATACTGGGGCGTGGGACAGCCGCCCCTGCAGCGCTACATTGCATGGTTCAGAGATTTTGTGAGGGGAGATATGGGAATATCTCTCCTTTATCGACAGAAGGTAACGACAGTGATCGCCGTAAAACTTGGAAATTCTCTGTTTCTGATGATCATTGCATGGATTTTGTCAGGACTGATTGGTTTTTTGCTGGGCTCACTTGCAGGGATGAACCGTGGAAAACCGATTGATAAGATCATCAAAGGATACTGTCTGGTGATCTCCAGTACCCCGGCATTCTGGATTGCTATGCTGTTGCTTATCATTTTTGGAGTATGGCTCAAAATACTTCCGATAGGATTAAGTGTACCGATTGGAGTTGAGGCAAGCGGAGTGACTTTTTTTGACCGTGTGCGTCATGCAATCCTTCCGGCGGTGACACTTTCCATCACAGGAATATCCAATATTGCCATGCATACCAGAGAAAAAATGATCGACATCTGTGACAGCGATTACGTGCTTTTTGCAAAAGCAAGAGGAGAGAGTAACTGGCAGATATTCAAAAATCATGGTTTCCGCAATGTCCTTGGCCCGGCAGTGACACTTCAGTTTGCTTCGATCAGCGAGATATTTGGCGGCTCAGTGCTTGTGGAGCAGGTTTTTTCCTATCCGGGACTTGGACAGGCAGCGGTCAGTGCAGGTCTTGGAAGTGATATGCCGCTTCTGATGGCGATCACGATCATAAGTGCACTGTTTGTGTTTGGAGGAAACTTTATAGCCAATATTCTGTACGGAGTCATCGACCCGCGGATCCGAAGAGGGGGTGCGGGAAGATGAAAAACAGATGGAACCGCAGAAAAACTCTGGTACTCTGGCTTGTTATCGCCGTGGTGTTTCTTATAGCAGTCTGTATCAGCGGCCTGTTCTGCGAAGATGCGGCAAGGGCAACAGATTTTTCCAGAAAAAACCTTGCACCCTGCCTGAAATATCCGTTTGGTACAGACTGGCTTGGAAGAGATATGTTTGCACGGACAGTCAGAGGACTTTCTATCAGTATCATCATAGGAGTATGTGCAGCTACGTTCAGCGCGGTCATGGCATTTATTCTTGGAGTTGTATCTGCAACAATGGGAAAAACAGCAGATACCATTGTGACATGGATCATAGACCTGGTCATGGGAATTCCGCATATGCTTCTTCTGATCCTTATCTGCGTTGCATGCGGAAGAGGACTTAAGGGAGTCATTCTTGGAGTTGCACTGACGCACTGGACATCTCTGGCGAGACTGATTAGAGGTGAAGTGCTGCAGCTCAAAGAACAGATTTACATAAAAACAGCCAGAAAACTGGGAAAAAGCAACTTGTATATCGCAATGAAACACATGGTTCCACATCTGCTTCCGCAGTTTATTGTCGGACTTGTCCTTCTTTTTCCGCATGCGATCCTTCATGAATCCAGTATCACTTTTCTTGGGTTCGGGCTGTCAAATGAACAGCCTGCGATCGGAATTATTTTGTCAGAAGCAATGAAATATCTGATCACAGGCAAGTGGTGGCTTGCATTATTTCCGGGAATTATGCTGGTGATCACCGTTGTATGTTTTTATACAACAGGTGAAAATCTCCGCAGGCTGCTGGATCCGGCAAGTGCACACGAATAGGAGAAGAGAATGGAAAGGGAAAAAATTCTGGAAATCAACAACATGAAAATATCTTTTACCCAGTACCAGAAAGGAATACAGCAGACAGAACTGCCTGTGATCAAAGATTTGAGTGTCACGATCCATGCAGGAGAAATGGTGGCAGTAGTCGGTTCTTCCGGTTCGGGCAAAAGTCTGCTGGCACATGGAATCATGGGGATTTTGCCATATAATGCTGAAATGGGTGGAGAAATACGATACTGCGGAGAGCCGCTGACAGAAAAAAACATCCGGAAACTGCGGGGGAAAGAAATCGTTCTGGTCCCGCAGAGTACTTCTTATCTGGATCCATTAATGAAGGTCGGACAGCAGATCTGCAAAGGAAAAAAGAACAAAGAAAAGAAGAAACATCTGGATTCTATTTTTGAACAATATTCTCTGGATAAAAAGGTTCAGGAACAGTATCCGTTTGAACTTTCCGGGGGAATGACCAGGAGAATCATGATCTCTACAGCATTGATCGAGAATCCAAAGCTGGTCATCGCGGATGAACCAACACCGGGGCTGGATCCGAAACTCGCAAAACGTGCAATGGAACATTTTCGCCAGCTTGCGGATATGGGAGCTGCTGTTCTTGTCATTACACATGATCTGGAACTTGCCCTGGAAACGGCAGACAGAGTACAGGTATTTTATGCCGGTTATACGATCGAAGACGCGGCAGTGGATGATTTTAATGAGGAAGAAACTCTTCGACATCCATATACCAGAGCACTCTGGCGTGCGATGCCGAAGCACGGTTTCCAATATATTAACGGGGTACAGCCTTATGTAAAAGATAACCTGCAGGGATGCCCGTTTGCACCACGATGCGACAGGAAATCACAGGAATGTCAGGACGAGATTCCATGGAAAGCTTCCGGCAGTGGATATGTGAGGTGCATATTATGAGACTTGAAGCAAAAAATCTGTCTTTTAGTTATGATGTAAAAGGCAGACAGATACTGAGACAGTTCAGTTTAAGTGCAGACAGCAGTGAACGTGTAGGAATTATAGCTCCCAGTGGTTTTGGCAAAACAACTCTGTGTAAGATCCTGTCCGGATATGAAGCACCGCAAAGTGGCGAAGTGCTTCTTGATGGCAAACCACTCAGCGAATATGGCGCATACTGTCCGATACAGATGATCTGGCAGCACCCGGAGCAGGCGGTAAATCCAAGACTCCGCATGAAAAATGTAATCGAAGAAGGAGACAGGACAGCACCGGAACTGATCGAAAAGCTGGGAATAGAACCTGACTGGATGAATAGATTTCCGACAGAACTCTCAGGAGGAGAATTACAGCGCTTCTGCATTGCAAGAGCCCTGGGACAGAGAACCCGTTTCCTTCTGGCAGACGAGATCACAACCATGCTGGATCTCATCACCCAGAGCCAGATCTGGCATTTTCTCATCGAAGAAACAGAACGAAGAAATATCGGAATGCTCGTAGTCAGCCACAGCCCGGAACTGATCAAGAAAGTCTGCACAAGAGTAATTGAGTTAGATAAATAGAAGAAACACCAGTTTATAAAGATATAGTATGGAACATCAACACTATGCTTTATAAGCTGGTATTTTTTTTTAATCCAAACATCAAAGAACTTGTAGGTTTCCAGATGACCTGCCTGGAAAAAATGTACGACTACAATCAGACCCGCCCATCCCAGATGGAAAAACGAGCAGAGCTGATCAAAGAAATGTTCGCAGAAGCAGGAGAAGGCTGTTATATCGAGCCGCCGTTTTATGCAAACTGGGGCGGACGGCATGTTCATCTTGGTAATCATGTTTATGCTAACTTCGGGCTGACCTGTGTGGATGATACACATCGGCAAAAACTGCTGGCTCGGCGCCGGCGTGATCGTAGTACCAGGCGTAACCATTGGCGACAACACCGTCATCGGAGCCGGCAGCGTCGTAACCAAGGACATCCCCGCAAATAGTCTTGCCGTAGGTAATCCCTGCCGTGTCCTTCGAGAACTCAACGACCATGACAGAGAGTATTACTACAGAGATCGTAAGATTGACTGGGATACATTGAAATAAAAAACAAAAACCACAGAATAGCTGTCAAAAACTGTTCTGTGGTTCATTTTTTAATTTTTTATTTCTTTTTACAAAACTGTTCTGCAATCTGTTTGATCAACTTCAATTGCTCGGAGTTCAGATTCTGAAGGATTTTGATTAATTCATTTATTTCTTTCGGGTAACTCATATGCTGGTTAAAAAAATCTCCAGGAGTGATTTTGAGATAATCACAAATATAGAAAAAGACCTGCATAGATGGATAAGCTTTCTGATTTTCAATTCGATTTATGTAACTGGGATTCTGACCAAGATCAAGGCTCATTTCTCTGGCAGAGATTTCTTCATCCGTTCTTAACTGCGCAAGCCGTGTGCTGAAACTTTCCTTCGTATTCATATCACAAATTCTCCTTTTTGTGACATTTTATATCACCAACTTACTTGAAACAGGATATATAAAACCTGAAATATAAAAAGCAAGATATATAATACTTAATTTTGGAAAAATATGGAATAAAACCAGAGACAAAATTATCTTTGGAAGAGAAATATTGGAGATACTGGTAAGATTAAAGAGCGTTTCGTTCTTGCGTAATGCCAGACTTAAATTAAGTGATATATTACACATAATGACTTAATTATAAAAAACTAAAACACTTGAGACTAAGGAACGGTGATGTTTTGTGAGTATGTATCAGAGCGAGCGTGAGGTGGCAGTGAAAAGGCTGCAGAAGGGGATTTTGGAGAAGAAAACAGAACTTGATAAATTATTGTGGGATGCACTTCTGGCAGGGCAGGGGGAGTTTTTTAATACTTCATCGGGGCTTCCGTTTTCTTATGTTGTGAAGAGAAAGCGAAACGGGGAATACAGTGGAGAACTGCTGGTGTCCCGTAAGGAAAGCAGCAAAACTCTGACTCGAAGTTCTGTGCTTCTGGCGTTTCACAAAGTGATCGATGCAACTCAGATTTGTGATATAGATGGAAAAGCAGAGCTGATCCTGCCGGAATATAAAGGACCGAAGGCGATAGGGCAGATTTTTGGTATTTCTTACATATATAGTATTTTCTGGAAGTTCGAGCTGATCAGAGTTCCGGCGAAAGTGCAGGAGAAGCTGATGGACATTAAGTAAATGCCAGCGGGTCTCTTTAGCTTGTCAGACAAACGCCCAGACAATGGCAGCCGATAAAACGTATGCGGCATTGTCTGGGCATTCTAAATGCTTATGTAATTATCTGATAAACAATAACCCTTATTTCAGGATTTCATCCTTCTTCTCAAGCAGTGCTTCACACGCTGCACATGCAGGGCAGTCGCAGTATTTTGCTCCGTTGGATTTGATCTCTTTGGCGTGGATCAGGATGTTTTTTGCACCTTCTTCACCGAAAACTTTGGCACCCATATCGGACTCTGCGAAAGCAATCAGACCGTCGATCGGCATGATGTCTTCTTCAAGTTCTGCTACGAATGTTTTGGCAGCAGCAGCTTCATTTTCGCCGCCGATAGCATCGAGATAATTCTGTGCAGTTTCTTTGACTTCGGCACATGCGGATGGTGCTGCGAGCAGGTCTTCTGTTAATTCACGGATTGTTTTGGACATGATAAAATCTCCCTTCCTATGTTGTATATTGATAACTCTATTATAGCGCGAAATCGACAAAAGGAAAAGCTGAAAAGGTTTAGATAACCTCTTCAGCTCTTTTTAATGCCGCGGATATATTCGGGCGGAAATTTTCTTCTCCGACAAGTTCAACAAAGCCGGCTTTTTTCATAACGCGCATTGGCTGTTCATTGATATCCGGTGTATCATCGTCCGTATAAACCCAGCTGTCAACATGGGTTTCTTCGCTCATTCGTTTGATGAAGAGCAGACATGCAAGCACCATACCGATTTCGATGGCAACGACCAGGTCAAAGAGGACTGTCAGCACGAAAGTCGCCAGAAGTACGATAATGTCACTTTTTGGAGCGGTTTTGAGCAGATCACGGAACGTTCTCCACTGGCACATATTGTAGACAACAATAAAAAGGATCGCGGCGATCGTCGGCATAGGGATCATTCCGGCATAAGGCATCAGAACGACAAGCACGATGACAAGTGTGACAGAGTGGACCATTCCGGCGATCGGTGTACGTCCGCCGTTTTTGATATTGGCAGCAGTTCTTGCGATTGCTCCTGTTGCCGGGCATGTTTGTGTTTATATACAAACCAGAAAGCTGCGGAATGCAAAGTTGTTAATTTTTTCTCTTGACAAAAGCTTTTTTTGGAGATATACTTTGACAATCAAAATATTCTAAAATCAAAACAAATTAGGAATATGAGGAAACAACTATTATGAATAAAGAACAGACCATAACCGGAGTCATCCGGGGAACGGGAGCCTGTGTCCCGGAGAGAGTTCTGGATAACAATGAGATCGCAGGTTTTGTAGATACCAGTGATAAATGGATCCGGGAACGGACTGGTGTGGAGCGACGGCGCATTGTGGAAAAGGAAACGACAGTTTCCATGGCAGCGGAAGCAGGCCGCCAGGCACTTGAGGAAGCCGGAGTTTCACCGGAAGAAGTAGATATGATTCTGGTGGCAACGGGTTCAGCTGACCGGGTTTTTCCATGTACAGCCTGTCAGGTACAGGAAATACTTGGAGCGGTCAGAGCAGTCGGATTTGATCTCAATGCTGCGTGCAGCGGATTTCTTTTTGCTTATAATACTGCCCAGGCTTATATCTCATCCGGAATCTGCCGGACGATCCTGGTCATAGGAAGTGAGAGTCTTTCCAGACTGGTGGACTGGACGGATCGCGGAACCTGCATCCTGTTTGGAGATGGGGCCGGAGCGGTTCTTCTAAAGGCAGCAGAGGGCAAGAGCTACCGACCGGCGGCACACTCCGATGGAAAAGGCGGATCGGCACTTACCGGACCGGGAGCCGCAGGCAGAATCCGAAGTATTGACAGAGACTGCAAAGAAGCAAAAACAGAATACATTACCATGAATGGCAAGGATGTCTTTCAGTTTGCGGTCCGCAATGTTCCGCAGGTGATACAGGAAGTTTTGAAAGAAAATGAACTTTCTATAGAGGACATTGACTGGTTTGTTCTTCACCAGGCGAATGCGAGAATCGTGGATGCAGTTGCGAGGCGGCTTCGCCTGGATATCGGGAAGTTTCCAATGAACCTTCAGGATTATGGAAATACGTCATCCGCGAGCATTCCGATTTTGCTGAATGAACTGAACCGGAAGGGCGTCTTGAAAAAAGGACAGAAAATCATTCTGGCAGGATTCGGCGCAGGACTTTCATGGGGAGCTAGCGTATTAGAATGGGAAATTGACAGCCGCACAAAGTGGTAAAGCAGTTTACAGATAATCTGAATTTATAAATATAAAAAATGAATTGAAAAAAGGAGAAAACAAAAATGTTAGAAAAAATCATCGAACTTACAGCAGACACTTTAGGAGCAAACGCAGCAGAGATCACTGCAGAGACATCCTTCATGGATGATCTTCATGCAGATTCCCTTGATCTTTTTGAGCTGGCAATGGCACTTGAGGAAGAATTTTCTGTAGAGATTCCAAGTGAAGATCTTGAAAAGATCACAACCGTAGCAGACGCAATGAACTACCTGACAGAGCATCAGGCATAAGAGTCACAGGACAAGAGGATTTTATTATGAAAACAGAGATCACAGAATTATTAGGAATTGAATATCCGGTGATCCAGGGTGGCATGGCATGGGTTGCGGAATGTCATCTGGCAGCAGCTGTATCCAATGCAGGCGGTCTTGGACTGATTGCAGCAGGCGGTGCGCCGGCAGAATGGGTCAGAGAGCAGATCCGTGAGACAAAGAAACTGACAGACAAACCGTTTGGTGTCAATATCATGCTGATGAATCCGGAATCAGAAAAAGTTGCTAAGGTTATCGTGGAGGAAGGCGTCAAAGTCGTTACCACAGGAGCCGGAAGCCCTGAGAAATACATGGCAGACTGGAAAGCAGCCGGAGTCAAAGTTATCCCGGTCGTTGCATCCGTAGCACTTGCAAAACGTATGGAACGCTGCGGTGCAGATGCGGTTGTTGCCGAAGGCTGTGAGGCAGGCGGCCATATCGGAGAGCTTACCACAATGGTACTGGTTCCGCAGGTCGTTGACGCAGTGAAGATTCCGGTGATCGCAGCAGGCGGTATCGCAGATGGCAGAGGAATGGCAGCAGCATTCATGCTTGGCGCAAAAGGAATCCAGATGGGAACCGTTTTTGCAGCATCCAAAGAATCTGTGATCCATGAAAATTATAAAAACAGCATCATCAAAGCAAAAGACATCGACAGTCGTGTAACAGGAAGAAGCACCGGACATCCGATCCGTGTTCTCCGTAACGACATGGTCCGCAGATATCTGGAACTGGAAAAAGCAGGCGCACCGTTTGAGGAACTGGAACAGCTTACTCTGGGAAGCCTCAGAAAAGCCGTTCAGGAAGGTGATGCAAAGAACGGAAGCCTGATGGCAGGTCAGATTGCAGGCATGATCAAAGAGGAACGTTCCTGTGAAGACATCATCAAAACAACTGTTGTCGATGCAGGCAAGCTGATGAACGGGGTAAATGCAGATGAGTAAGATCGCTTTTATTTATCCGGGACAGGGCGCACAGGCAGTTGGAATGGGAAAGGATTTTTATGAAAAAAGTCCTCTGTCCAAAGCCGTTTTTGATCAAGCATCTGAAGCGGTAGATCTTGACCTTAAGAAACTTTGTTTCGAAGAAAATGATCTTTTGGACAAAACAGAATATACACAGGTAGCGATGGTAACAGCCTGTCTTGCAATGACGAGAGCTGTCGAAGCAATGGGACTTCATGCGGATATGACAGCGGGCTTAAGCCTTGGTGAATACTGTGCGATCGCAGTGGCAGGCGGAATGTGCGACATGGATGCAGTACGCACTGTTCGCTCCAGAGGGGTTTTTATGGAACATGCAGCACCGGAAGGAACCGGGGCAATGTCCGCAGTACTCGGACTTGATGCAGCAGTCATTGAGGATGTCTTAAATGGCAGAGAGGGCGTTTCCATTGCAAACTACAACTGCCCGGGACAGATTGTCATTACCGGTGAAGCGAAAGCAGTTGCCGAGGCGGGAACAGCTCTCAAAGAGGCAGGTGCAAGAAGGGTACTTCCGCTTAAAGTAAGTGGACCTTTCCATTCACCGATGATGAGACCGGCAGGAGAAGAACTGGCGAAGGTTTTTGCTGGAGTCAGTATGAATCCCCTGAAAGTTCCGTATGTGGCGAACATCAACGCAGAGGTAATTACAGACTGCGGAAAGATCGAAGAACTTCTGGTAGCGCAGGTCAGCGGATCTGTCCGCTGGCAGCAGAGTGTGGAGACCATGATCCGCGAAGGCGTGGATACCTTCGTAGAGATCGGACCGGGCAAAACACTGACAGGATTCCTTCGAAAGATCGATAAAAATGTAAAATCCTATCACATTGGAAGCTGGGAAGAAGCTGTTTCGGTGTGTGAGGAACTTAAATAAGGAGAAAATAAGTGGCAGAGCAGAATAAAAAGAAAGTTGCTGTTGTAACAGGTGCTTCCAGAGGGATCGGAAGAGCCATTGCCCTGGAACTTGCGTCGAGAGGTGCAACAGTTGTGATCAATTATAACGGTTCTGAGGAACGCGCAAAGGAAGTACAGAAAGAGATCGAGGAAAAAGGCGGCGAAGCAGAGATCAGACAGTGGAATGTCGCTGATTTTGCATCCTGTGAAAGTGCCGTAAAAGATATTGTAAAAACTCATGGAAGCATCGATATTCTGGTAAACAATGCCGGGATCACAAAAGATGGTCTTTTGATGGGAATGTCTGAAGCAGATTTTGACAACGTGATCGATGTCAACCTCAAGGGAACTTTCAATATGATGCGTTTTGTTTCCAGACAGATGCTCCGCCAGCGCAGCGGACGTATCATCAGCATGGCATCTGTAGTTGGAATTGCCGGAAATGCAGGACAGGCAAACTACGCGGCATCCAAGGCAGGGATCATCGGCATGACAAAGAGTGCGGCGAGAGAACTTGCATCCCGTGGAATTACTGTAAATGCAGTGGCACCGGGATTTATTGAGACAGAAATGACAGCAGTATTATCCGAAGAAGTAAAAAAAGCATCTGCCGCACAGATTCCGCTCGGACATTTTGGCAAGCCGGAGGATATCGCAAAAACAGTCGCTTTTCTGGCATCTGACGATGCTGCATACATCACAGGACAGGTAATTCAGGTCGATGGAGGAATGGTCATATGAGTAAGAGAAGAGTCGTTGTCACCGGACTTGGTGCAGTTACCCCTATTGGAAATAATGTAAAGGATTTCTGGGCAGGGATCCGCGAGGGAAAAGTTGGCATCGGACCGATCACGAAGTTTGATACCACCGATTACAAAGTAAAGATTGCCGCAGAGGTGAAGGATTTTAACGCAAAAGACCATATGGATCCGAGATCTGCGAGACGTATGGATCCGTTCTGCCAGTATGCAGTGACGGCAGCAAAAGAAGCCCTGGAAGATTCCGGGATCGATATGGAAAAAGAAGATTCTTTCCGCGCAGGCGTGATCGTTGGCTCCGGTATCGGAAGTCTTCCGCAGGTAGAGAATAACTATGAAAAAATCCTCACCAAAGGACCTGGAAAAGTAAATCCTCTGATGGTACCGATGATGATCTCCAACATGGCAGCAGGAAATATCTCCATTCAGTTCGGACTCCGCGGCAAATGTACAGATGTTGTGACAGCCTGTGCTTCCGGAACTCATAGCATTGGTGATGCATTCCGCGCGATCCAGTACGGGGATGCCGAGATCATGCTGGCAGGTGGAACGGAAAGCTGTATCTGCCCGACAGGTGTTGCAGGTTTTACTGCCCTTACTGCCCTTACCAAAACAGAAGATGCCGCAAGAGCATCTATCCCGTTTGACAAAGACAGAAGTGGTTTTGTGCTTGGTGAAGGTGCCGGCATCGTGGTCCTTGAGGAACTGGAGCATGCGAAGGCAAGAGGCGCAAGGATCTACGCCGAGCTTGTCGGTTACGGTGCAACAGCTGATGCTTTCCATATCACTTCTCCGGCAGAGGACGGAGCAGGCGCAGCAAGAGCAATGGAACTGGCAATGGAAGAAGCCGGCGTACAGCCATCTGAGGTGGAATACATCAACGCACATGGAACAAGCACGCACCACAACGACCTGTTTGAGACAAGAGCGATCCACAAGGCATTTGGAGATGCGGCAAAAAATCTGGTTGTAAATTCAACCAAATCCATGATCGGACATCTGCTCGGTGCAGCTGGCGGTGTGGAATTTGTAACATGTGTAAAATCTCTGGAAGAGGGATTTATCCATCAGACCGTTGGAACCACAGAGCCGGATGAAGAGTGTGACCTGAATTATGCGATCGGTGCTCCGGTGGAAAAAGAGATCCGCTATGCAATGAGCAATTCTCTTGGTTTCGGCGGACACAATGCGACACTTCTTGTGAAGAAATACGAGGGTTGATAGATTATGGAGTTTGAAAATCTTCTTATATTAATAAAAACAGTATCAGATTCTGAACTGACAGATTTTGCTTACGAAGAAAACGGAACCAGCATTCATCTGAAGAAGAAAAAAGAAATGGTAGTGGTTGCAGGAAATCAGCCGGATGTGCCGATCGCGGGTCTTGCAGCAGCACAGGCAGCAGCCAGTCCGGCGACTGTAAATGCTGAAACTGTACAGGCAGCGTCCAGCGAGCCGGAGGGTATGATCGTAAAATCTCCTCTGGTGGGAACTTTTTATGCAGCACCGTCTGAGGATGCAGATCCGTTTGTTTCTGTTGGTGATCAGGTGAAAAAAGGCCAGACACTTGCCATCGTGGAAGCGATGAAACTGATGAACGAGATCGAAAGCGATTTCGACGGAAAAGTTGCAGAGATTTATGTGCAGAACGGACAGGCAGTGGAGTATGGACAGCCGTTGTTCCGGATTGTGTGAAGTAACTGGGGAGTATAGATCATGAATAAATTAGGTGTAAAAGAAATTGAACAGATTCTTCCTCACAGACATCCATTTCTTCTGGTGGATTATATCGAGGATTATGAACCGGGCAAATTTGCCGTCGGTTATAAATGTGTGACATTCCGTGAGGACTTTTTCAGGGGACATTTCCCGCAGGAACCGGTCATGCCGGGTGTTCTGATGGTGGAAGCTCTTGCGCAGACAGGAGCTGTAGCAATCCTGAGCCTTGAAGAAAACAAAGGCAAGATCGCATATTTTGGCGGGATCAAAAACTGCAGATTCCGTGGAAAAGTTGTCCCGGGAGACAAGCTTCGACTGGAAACGACAATTATCAAATGCAAAGGACCGGTAGGTGTCGGTCATGCAGTTGCAAGTGTCGACGGCAAAGTGGTAGTTGATGCAGAACTGACTTTTATGATTGGATAGGTGACACACTATGATTAAAAAAGTGCTGATCGCGAATCGAGGGGAGATCGCGGTGCGGATCATCCGCGCATGCAGAGAAATGGGAATAGAGACAGTGGCTGTTTATTCAGAAGCGGACAGAGATGCGCTTCATACACAGCTTGCGGATGAGGCAGTCTGTATCGGACCGGCACCGTCATCCCAGAGCTACCTCAGCATGGAAAATATCATCAGTGCGACGATCGTTACAGGAGCCGATGCAATCCATCCGGGATTTGGTTTCCTTTCCGAAAACAGTCGTTTTGCAGAGCTTTGTGAGCAGTGTAATATTACTTTTATCGGACCGCCATCCAGTGTGATCGCAAGTCTTGGAAATAAACAGGCGGCAAAAAACACGATGGCAAATGCAGGTGTTCCGATCATTCCCGGCGGTAAAAATCCAATCTACACAGTAGAAGAGGGAATGAAAGAAGCAGAAACGATCGGGTATCCGGTCATCATCAAGGCTGCTCTCGGAGGCGGCGGCAAAGGAATGCGAGTTGCTGACACTCTGGCAGATTTTGAAGAAAGTTTCCGTACTGCACAGAAAGAAACGCAGATGGCTTTTGGCGATTCCACGATGTATGTGGAACATTTTGTGCGTCATCCGAGACATATCGAGTTTCAGATCATGGCAGATAAGTTTGGAAATGTGATCCATCTGGGAGAGCGTGACTGCTCCATCCAGCGAAATCATCAGAAGATGATCGAGGAGTCTCCGTGCGAGGTGATCTCCGATGATCTTCGTGCCAGAATGGGTGAAGCAGCAGTAAAAGCGGCAAAAGCAGCCGGGTATGAAAATGCCGGAACGATTGAATTCCTTCTTGATAAAGACGGCAGATTTTATTTCATGGAAATGAATACCCGAATCCAGGTGGAACATCCGGTCACAGAGTGGGTGACTGGCGTGGATCTTGTCAAAGAGCAGATCCGTATCGCTTCCGGACTTCCGCTTTCCTGCAAGCAGGAAGATATTCATCTGACCGGTCATGCGATCGAATGCAGGATCAATGCCGAAAACCCGTCCAAAGGTTTTCGACCGTCACCGGGAACGATTACAGACATGTATTTTCCGGGTGGAAAAGGAATCCGTATTGATTCTGCCGTGTACAGTGGATATACGATCCCGCCGTATTATGATTCCATGATCGCGAAGGTGATCGTGTGGGCAAAGAACCGTACCGAAGCGATCCGTAAGATGCAGAGTGCACTTGGTGAAGTGATCATTGAGGGGATCGACACCAACGTGGACTACCAGTATGAAATCCTGGAACACCCGGATTTTCAGTCCGGGAATACGGATGTAGAGTTTATCGAACGGATGGAAAGCGAAGCGCAACAAGAGAAGAGAGTGGGTTAATTAGATATAACAGGAGTTGAGCGACCATGAAGTTGGACAACATGTTCAAAAAGACAAGAATTGTTTCCAGAATACAGAGCCATAATGCAGCCCGTGCTTCCAGACCGGAAGTGCCGGAAGGACTTCTTCGCAAATGCAACAAGTGCGGAGCGGCGATCATTGCAGAAGATGTAAAACAGGGGAATTATATCTGTCCGAAGTGTGGAGGATATTTTCGTATCCATGCATACCGAAGGATTCAGATGGTCATTGATGAGGGAACTTTTGAAGAGTGGGATCATGATCTGACTGGTGGAAATCCTGTAAACTACAAAGGTTATCCGGAAAAAGTGCAGGCACTTCAGGAGAAAACAGGACTTAAAGAAGCTGTTGTCACAGGCAGGGGCAAAATAAACGGCAGAGAGACAGTGATCGCAGTCTGCGACGGAAGATTTCTGATGGCGAGCATGGGCTGGGCTGTCGGTGAAAAGATCACCAGAGCAGTAGAGCGTGCAACGGAAGAAAAACTTCCGGTCATCATTTTTGCCTGTTCCGGCGGAGCCAGAATGCAGGAAGGCATTACATCTCTGATGCAGATGGCAAAGACATCGGCGGCACTGGAACGCCACAGTAAAGCAGGATTACTTTATGTGAGTGTTTTGACGGAACCTACGACTGGAGGTGTGACGGCAAGTTTTGCAATGCTGGGAGATATCATTCTGGCAGAACCGGGAGCACTGATCGGATTCGCAGGACCGCGTGTCATTGAGCAGACGATCCGCCAGAAACTGCCGAAGGGATTTCAGAGAGCAGAATTTCTTGTAGAGCACGGTTTTGTGGATGACATTGTAAGACGTGAGGATCTGAAAGAAACACTTGGAAAGATCCTGGAGATGCATGAGGGGCAGAGCGCAGACAGTACTTCGGAAAATGAAAAAGCTTCTTATATAAATAAGGATGAATTTTCACCGAAATCCGATGTTGCCCACGCAGGCATCAACCCGTACCTCACAGCCTGGGAACGTGTCCAGCTTTCACGAAAGACAGACCGTCCGTCCGGCAGTGATTATATAGAAGCACTTTTTACTGATTTCATGGAATTCCACGGAGACCGAAACTACGGAGATGACAGGGCAGTTATCGGCGGGATCGCAAAATTCCATGGAAGACCAGTCACTGTCATCGTGCAGGAAAAAGGAACCAACACAAAAGAAAATATCGCGCACAACTTTGGCATGCCGATGCCGGAAGGATACCGCAAAGCTCTTCGTCTGATGAAACAGGCAGAGAAATTTCACCGACCGGTCATCTGTTTCGTGGATACCCCGGGAGCATTTTGCGGGATCGAGGCAGAAGAACGGGGACAGGGCGAGGCAATTGCCTGTAATCTCTGGGAACTTGCCGGACTGAAAACGCCGGTTCTGTCCATTGTAACAGGCGAAGGCGGCAGCGGCGGTGCACTTGCACTTGCGGCCGGAGATCAGGTATGGATGCTGGAAAACTCCGTGTATTCCATTCTTTCACCGGAAGGGTTCGCAAGCATTCTCTGGAAAGACAGCACCAAAGCCAAAGAAGCTGCAGCAGTTATGAAACTGACAGCATCTGACCTTTACCAGAAAGGAATCATCGAGCAGGTGATCCCGGAACCGGAGAATCTGACTCCTGAAAGTCTGTGGCAGGTGACTGAGCGGCTGGATGACAGAATCCGTGCTTTTCTTAAGCAGTATACAGTTCTGTCAGAAGAAGAACTCCTTGAAATGAGATATGCGCGTTTTCGCAAATTCTGATAAATTTCATAAAAAAGAAACGTAGGACAGAATCCGCAATGTGTGACAAAATCGAACATATTGCGGATTTTGGCTATATAAAAAAGACCGGATCTGGGATATAATGGATAATGAATTAAAAGATAACCAGGGTAAGGAGGAACTGTTTCATGAAAGAAGTGAAATCACCAAAGAAGCCATTGCTTTATTATTACGGAATCGTGCTTCTGGTCCTTGTCATTTTTAACGTGATCGTGACACCGATGATCACGAAGAGCATGGTCAGGGAAGTAGATTATGGAACTTTTATGTCAAAGATTGAAGACAAAAAGATTGAGGATGTCCAGATTGAGGACAATCAGATCCTTTTTACAGACAAGGATGACTCGAATATCGTTTACAAAACAGGTGTGATGGACGACCCGACTCTGACAGAGCGTCTTTACGATGCCGGAGCGAAGTTTTCCAAGGAGATCGATCAGCAGATATCACCGCTGGCAAGTTTCCTGCTCACAGGTATTCTTCCGCTGGTGATCTTTATCGCACTTGGCCAGTATATGGGCCGCAAAATGATGAACCAGGCGGGCGGCAAGAATTCTATGGCATTTGGAATGGGAAAAAGCAACGCCAAGGTTTATGTACCATCAACCGAAGGAATTCATTTCAGCGATGTTGCAGGTGAGGAAGAAGCAAAAGAAAATCTTCAGGAAATCGTTGATTATCTTCACAATCCGGAAAAATACACCAAAGTCGGTGCTTCCATGCCGAAAGGAGTCCTGCTCGTAGGCCCTCCAGGTACTGGTAAGACTATGCTGGCAAAAGCGGTAGCCGGAGAGGCTGATGTACCGTTCTTCTCCATGTCCGGTTCTGAATTTGTCGAGATGTTCGTCGGAATGGGCGCATCCAAAGTCCGTGATCTTTTCAGCCAGGCAAAAGAAAAGGCTCCTTGTATCGTATTTATCGACGAAATCGATGCCATCGGCAAGAAACGTGACGGTCAGATGGCAGGTGGCAATGATGAACGTGAGCAGACTCTGAACCAGCTTCTTACAGAGATGGATGGTTTTGGAGGAAACAATGGTGTTATCATTCTGGCAGCGACCAACCGTCCGGAATCTCTTGACCCGGCATTGACTCGTCCGGGACGTTTTGACCGCCGTGTACCTGTGGAACTTCCGGATCTTGAAGGCCGTGAAGCAATCCTTAAAGTACATGCAAAGAAAGTTCAGCTTTCTGATGATGTAGATTTCCATACGATCGCAAGAATGGCATCCGGAGCTTCCGGTGCGGAACTTGCCAATATTGTCAATGAAGCAGCTCTTCGTGCAGTCCGCGGCAACCGCGAAGTTGTGACGGAAGCAGACCTTGAAGAGAGCATCGAAGTCGTTATCGCAGGATACCAGAAGAAAAATGCCGTACTTTCCGATCAGGAGAAGAGAGTTGTCGCATATCACGAGATCGGACATGCGCTTGTCGCAGCAATGCAGACACATTCCGCACCTGTCCAGAAGATCACGATCATTCCGAGAACTTCCGGTGCACTTGGTTATACCATGCAGGTAGAACAGGGGGATAAATACCTTCTGACAAAGAAAGAACTGGAAAACAAGATCGCGACTTTTACCGGTGGACGTGCCGCAGAGGAAGTTGTATTCGGCGAAGTGACCACAGGTGCTTCTAATGATATCGAGCAGGCGACCAAGATCGCACGTTCTATGATCACCCGTTATGGTATGAGCGATGATTTTGACATGGTGGCAATGGAAACGGTGACAAATCAGTACCTTGGTGGTGATGCATCTCTGGCATGCTCCGCAGATACGCAGAAAGAGATCGACCGTCAGGTAGTTGAACTCGTCAAGAGAGAACATGAAAAAGCGAAAAAGATCCTTCTGGACAACCGCCAGAAACTTGATGAACTTTCTAATTATCTCTATGAAAAAGAGACGATCACGGGAGATGAGTTCATGGCGATCCTGAACGGAAGCGAAACAAAGGAGGCGAACGATCATGAGAAGACAGTCTGACATTGGATGGACAGAACTGATCTTGGGAATCGTTCTGATCATTCTTGGGATTTTTATCATTAAACAGCCGGTAGGCATTATTACCTGGATCGTAGTACTGTGTGGACTGATCGCAGTTTTCAGTGGAATCGCTGATATCGTTCTGTATGTTAAAATGGAACGTTTCACCGGTTTCGGACCGATCATTTCCCTTGTGACTGGAATTCTGGGTATCATGGCAGGTTTTATGCTGATGGTACATCCGAGTGCAGGAACCTGGGCGATCGCAATGCTCCTTCCGATCTGGATCATTGCACACTGTATTTCCAGACTTTCGCATCTGCAGTATATGAAGATGCATTTTGGAAGTACTTACTACACACTTTCCCTGATCCTGAATATTCTTGGGCTGATCGTCGGAATTATGCTGGTGTTCCGGCCGATGGTCACGATTCTTTCCATGGGAGTGCTGGTTGGCTCTTATCTGATCCTTGAGGGGATTGAGTGTGTAGTGACAGCATTCAGTGGAAAAAGATATTATCGTTGATCACAAAATCTTCACAACTACTTTAAAGTAAAATTAAAGTTCCACCTGTATAGTGTACTTATCGAAACGTACACAGAAAGGTGGAACTTTTTTATGAAGAAAAAATATGTAGCAGTAATGTTAGGATTAGTATTAAGTATGTCAACAGCAAGCGTTTACGCAGCAGGAAGCTCCGCAGCGACAGCGGCAGAATCTACCGATAGTTCCTCGGACAGAAGCCGTCAGCTCAACATTAAAAGTCGGAAATCTTTCCCTTGACTGCACCACCTTTGAACTAAAATCCCCCACAGATGCGTGCAGACTGCCAAACAAGGAGTTTCAGGTCATGGAACTCCTTGCGGCAAACCCGAGTCAGGTGCTCTCAACAGACCGTAACGTGGAGATCAAAGCAGCACGAGGACAGGGCTATTATCTGGAGATACAGTCATGATACGGGATTTAAGAAAAAATTTATTCTAGTGGCAATGCTTTCGACCATGCTGGTGCTCACCGCCATCATGGGCGTTGTCAATTTCAGCAATTACAGAGAAATGCTGGACCGTGCAGATGAAATGACAGCACTTCTCGAACAGAACGACGGGAAATTCCCGGAGGAGCCGTCACGGCATGAGCAGGACGACACAGAGACTCCACCGGCGAAACCAGAGAATGATGAAAAAGACAAGAGTCGTTTTTCTGTGGAGACACCATTTGAGACGCGCTATTTTACTGTGACTGTGGATGAGAACGGAGAAGTCACAGACTGTGATCTGGACAGGATCGCAGCGGTTGATGAGGAGACTGCCGAGGAATACACACAGACAGCTCAGCAAAAAAACAAAACCACAGGATTCCAGGGAATCTACCGCTACAGAGTGACGGAGACAGAAGACGGAGCAAAATACGTCTTTCTGCTGGTAGTGATCTTTTCCAGGATGGTATTCCGACCGGTAGAAGAGAGTATCCAGAAACAGAAACGCTTTATCACAGACGCGAGCCACGAGCTCAAGACACCACTGACGATCATCGATGCAAACACAGAGGTCATGGAAATGGAAAGCGGAGAATCCCAGTATCACGGCAGAGAACAAAAATGGCAGAGGATTAACGATTACCGTTATCTTATAAAAAAGGATCAGAGACGAAAAAATACCCGATGGACAAACTGCCCGCCGGGTATTTTTTCATTTTATTAAAAGAAAGTTTGGATTACAGTATATCATCTCTGCGGATATATCCAGGATGTCCCTCCTCAGCAATGATCTCATTGCCATGGATAACCCTGGCCCATTTATCCATAACCTGATTCTCAATGTGTGCATTCTCACCAACTACAGTATGAGCAAGTACAACACTGTTCTTAACGACAGCACCAGGTTTGATCTGGCAGCCACGTCCGATTACGGAGTTCTCTACGGTTCCTTCGATGATGCAGCCGTTGGAGATAACGGAATTCTTAACATCTGCTCCCTCAAGATACTGAGTCGGGCAGGAATCGTTGGTTCTGGTGTAGATTGGCCATTCCGGATTGAACAGTCCCTCAGCAGTCTTGATATCGATCAAAGAGAGGTTTGCATTGTAATAACTGTTAAAGTCAGTGATAGATGCAAAGTATCCTCTGTGTGCAATACCACGGATATCCAGATCTCCAAGAGAAGCTGCTACGATCTGCGGCAGAGTGTACATGGAAGAGATCTTTTTGGCTTTTTTGATGAGGTCAATGAAAAGCTCTTTGTTCATGATATAGGTATCCATGAAGATATTGCGTTTCTGAGCACTTCCGCGGTTCTTTTCGATGGATTCGACACCTTTCTGCTTGTTCAGGTTCAGGATATCGCAGTTCAGAAAAGATTCTCTTGCGTTATCAACGGAATGATACAGAAGAGAAATGTCCGCACCGGAATCAATATGTGCCTGAAGAAGTTCACTGTAGTTTGCAGCGTATACCATGTAAGCAGGAGCGATGATCACATAGGGTTCATGCATACGCTCGATGAATTCAAGGTTTTCAGCGAAAGCTGCGATATCTGTATTGTATACATCGTTCTCTGAGCTGTTCTGGGAGAACATAAGCTGGAGTTTACCACGCTTGGAGTTGATGTTGTAATGACGGCCGGTTCCGAGGTGCTCTACCAGAGAACGCGGTTTGTTCTTTACATATACCTGAATGCGGTCGATGCCGCTGTTGCTCATATTTGAAATAGGAAAGTCGATGACACGATATCTTCCAAGGAAGGAGAAAGCACCGATCGGACGATACTGCTGAAGTCCTCCTACATTAACATGGGATCCGGAAGATGTGACAATTCCAAATGCTCTTGCCATATTATTCTACCCCCTTTACACGTTTGGACACGAGTTCGATATTTTCACTGTCTGCGCTGCCGACAACAGCATCCTGACCGATCTTGACATTATCGGCAACAAGAGCACGCCGTACAACTGCGCCTGCAGCTACTTCTACGCCTGGCATCAGTACACTGTCGATGATCTTGGCACCTTCGCCGACCTTACATCCGGTGAACAGTACAGAATGATTTACTTCACCCTCTACAACACAGCCCTGGGTAATGAAGGCCTTATTTACTTTGGCGTTTGGTCCTATGTACTGAGGAAGAGCGGATGTGTCTTCTGTGTAGATCTTCCATGCCGGATCGTTCAGATTCAGTTCGTTGCGGGAATCGATAAGATCCATGTTTGCTTCCCAGAGAGAATCGATGGTTCCTACGTCCTTCCAGTAGCCTTTGAATTTGTAAGCTGCAAGTGTCTTCTTATCATTCAGGAGACATGGAATAACGTCCTTACCAAAGTCATGGTGAGAATCAGGATTCTTCATATCTGCAAGAAGGATCTTGCGAAGCAGTTTCCAGTTAAAGATATAGATACCCATAGATGCAAGATTGCTCTTCGGGTGTTCAGGTTTTTCTTCGAATTCAACGATACGTCCGTCACCGTCTGTGTTCATGATACCGAAACGGCTTGCTTCCTTCATCGGTACTTCGATAACAGCGATGGTAGCGTCTGCATTCATTTCCTTGTGGTAATCCAGCATCTTGTCATAATCCATCTTGTAGATATGGTCGCCGGAGAGAACCAGAAGATATTCTGGTGAGTATTTGTCAATAAAGTCGATATTCTGAGAAATAGCGTCAGCAGTACCTCTGTATACATCCAGATCAGCATCGGCTTTTTCACGAGGCGGGAGAACGAAAACTCCGCTTTCTCTTGCATCAAGACCCCAACGACCGCCTGCTGCTACATAACTGTTCAGAAGGACAGATTCATACTGGGTAAGAACACCCACGATGTCGACACCGCTGTTAGCGCAGTTGCTTAACGGGAAATCAACGATGCGGTATTTACCGCCATATGAAACTGCCGGTTTGGCAACTTTGTTGGTAAGTTCATGGAGACGACTGCCACGGCCGCCAGCCAGGATCATCGCTAACATGTTGTTTTGTTTCATAGTGAACCCTCACTTTCCTTTAATAATGCTTGTATGTCTCCTATTATACAATTTTTACAAAAACATTTCTACATTTTTGAGCAAAAAAGTCTATTTTATTGAAGAAAAAAATTGCGTGTTGTAAAGAATGCATTAAAAAAAATGAAAAAAAAGGAAAAATAAGTAAAAAACAAACAAAAATCATGTAAAATGCACTAAAATACTACAAAATACTACAAAATACGAATAAAAATTGTCGCAAACATCCATAAAACCACACCCGAAAGAGCGGAAAAACGGCAAACATTTTGCAATGACTGGACGGAAAAGAAGATATACGTTATAATAGCAACGTCAGGAAAAAGAAATAATATATGATTAGAATAAGAGGTATTCTGGTGAAAAGACGAGAAGATTTTAAACGCTTTGTTGTTTTCTGTCTGGCAAGCCTTGTGGTGATCGCCCAGACAGCTGTTTTTGCGTATATCTGGTACGATTTTTACCGTGGTCTGATCTTTGAACCTTTCTGGAGAAAAGGTAACTGGGTGCTGATCGCGATCTATGCCCTGATCAATGTCCTGTTTTCCAGATTATATGGAGGACTCAAGGTCGGTTACCTGAAGCGTATCGATGTATTTTATTCGATGACGATCGCGACGATCTGTACGAATGTTATCACATATTTCCAGATAACCCTGATCAACCGCTGGTTCCTTGATCCGTGGCCGATGGTGGAGATGACGCTGGTACAGTTTGTGATCATTCTGATCTGGATCTGGCTGTCAAGATATATTTATTCCAGACTTTACCGTGCGCGTAAACTGCTGGTGATCTACGGGGACAGAGATCCGGGGGACCTGATCCACAAGATGAATTCCCGTAAGGACAAATATGACATCAGCGGCAAGGTTCACATTGATGCAGGAGAGAAAGAAATTTATCGATTGATGAAGGAATATGACGGAGTTATCATCTGGGATCTTCCTTCACAGGTCAGGAACCGTTATCTGAAACACTGTTTTGCACATTCTATCCGTTGTTATCTGAGTCCGAAGATCTCGGATGTCATTCTGATGGGAAGTGAACGTATCCATCTTTTTGACACACCACTTCTGGTTGCTAAGAACATGGGACTTTCTGTGGAACAGCGTGCAGCCAAGAGACTTCTGGATATCGTAGTATCTGCGATTGGAATTGTTGTGGCATCTCCGATCATGCTGATCGCGGCATTGTGTGTCAAATTATACGACGGTGGTCCTGTATTTTATTTCCAGGAGAGACTTACTATTGGTGGCAAGCCGTTCAAGATCTGCAAATTCCGCAGTATGTGTGTGGATTCTGAGAAACATGGTGCGCGACTTGCATCCAAACATGATTCCAGGATCACACCGGTCGGTAAGGTTCTTCGTAATCTTCATCTGGATGAGCTTCCGCAGTTATTCAACGTCTTTAAGGGAGACATGTCCCTGGTAGGTCCGAGACCGGAACGTAAGACAATTATGCGTGAATATCGTAAGGAACTTCCGGAATTTTATTATCGTCTGAAAGTTAAAGCAGGACTTACCGGCTATGCACAGGTTTATGGCAAATATAATACGACACCATATGATAAACTCAAACTTGATCTCTTCTATATTGAGAACTATTCGTTTTTCCTCGATCTGAAACTTCTGTTGATGACAGTTAAGATCTTTTTCCAGAAGGAAGTTTCTGAGGGTGTAGATGATAATCAGGTAAATGCACTGAAAGATTCCGTAGAGGAAATTACAGGGGAGGATCTTCACCATGGCAGAACAGAAAACAGAGAATCAAAATGATCTCAGGAAACTTCAGCTTGTAGAGCTGGACATTCTGAAAGAATTCCTGAGAATATGCAAGAAACATCATCTGCGCTATTATGCACTCGGAGGAACACTGCTGGGTGCGGTCAGACATGAAGGCTTTATCCCGTGGGATGATGATATTGATGTGGGAATGCCGAGACCGGATTTCAGACGCTTCGAGAAGATCGCAGAGAAAGAACTTCCGGAATACCTTCATTACTGCAGCTTTAAGAAAACAGAAGGTTATCATCATTATGTACCGAGGATCACAGACAGCCGTGTCAAGGTGATCGATGAATCCGCAGCTGTTGATGCGGAAAAAGAAGCATGGATCGATATTTTTCCTCTGGATGGAATGCCGGGCAACAAATATCTCCGTAAATTTCATTGCTTCCGGCTTCTGATCGCAAGAGCGAGGGTAAATTATTCCCTGTTTTCGACAAACGTCGATCTCAAGCGCAAGAGACCGCTGCATGAACAGATCCTGATCAATGCAGGCAAGATCCTTCCGGTAGAGAAGATTTTCCGTACAGACAGAGAACTGAAGCGTCTGGATCGTATGATGCAGAAATATTCCTATGACAGTTCACCATATCTGGTAAATTTTATGGGGATCCACAAGCTCAAGGAAATGTTCCACAGGAAGCACTACGGTAAAGGTGCAGATTATCCGTTTGAGGATATTTCGCTGAGAGGACCGAAGGATTATGATTTTGTTCTCCGCCAGATGTACGGAGAGTACTGGAATCCGCCGTCCGCTCAGGAGATGAACCATCATAATACCAGAATTAAGGAGTGATCGTATGGGAACAGATTCAGAGATGACATATTCTGTTCTGATGGCGGTATATGGAAAAGAAAATCCGGAGTTTTTGCGGCAGAGCATTGAGAGCATGCTGAATCAGACTTTGCCTTTTTCAGATTTTGTACTTGTCTGTGACGGACCTTTGTCCCATGAACTGAATGAGGTAATCACATGGGCGCAGAAACAGATGGGAGAAAAGCTTCAGCTTATTCGCCTCAAGGAGAATAAAGGGCTGGGGAATGCCTTACATGTAGGCGTTCCAAGATGCCGCTGTTCTGTGATCGCCAGAATGGACAGTGACGACATCAGCAGACCAGATCGATGCGAGAGACAGTTCCGCATCATAGAACGTGATGGATATGATCTGGTGAGTGGTACTTTGCAGGAATTTTCCCGGAAACCGGGCGATATGGATCGCCTGAGAGTGCTGCCGAGGACTTCAGAGGAAATCCTGCAGTATGCCAAGAAGAGAAATCCTTTTAATCATCCATGTATGATGTTCCGCAGGGAGGCTGTTCTTCATGCGGGAAATTATCAGGACTTCCCGGGATTTGAGGATTATTATCTGTGGGTGCGTATGTTGCGTAAAGGGTGCAAGGGATATAATGTTCAGGAAGTGATTCTTGATATGCGTACCGGAAATGGAATGTATGACCGCAGAGGCGGCAGAGAGTATCTTCACTGGGTACTGCGTTTCCAGAGATATCTTTACTGTAAGAAATTTATTACCCGTAAGGAATATATTAAGAACTGTCTGGTCCGTACAACAGTCGGAATGATTCCGGGCGGAGCCAGGGAAAAGTTTTATCATCTTTTCTTAAGAAATGTCAAATAAGTTTATGTATAAAAAATGTGCTGATCACATCTGATGACCAGCACATTTTTTAGTTCTTCTCCATGAAGTCTACATATTCTTCAAGAACCGGCTTCGGCTCACCGATTCGTTTGATCTGTCCATCATGCATCCACATAACGGTATCACACAGTTCCTGAAGAGTCTCAATACTGTGGGATACGATGATAACAGTACGCTCCTTATTGGAGATCAGGCTTTTCATTTTGTTGTAACTCTTTTTCTTGAATTTCTGGTCACCGACACTTAAGACCTCATCGATCAGCATAATGTCTGTTTCCAGAATAGCGGTGATAGAGAATGCCAGCTTGGAGTACATACCACTTGAGTAGGTCCTTACAGGCATATCAATAAATTCACCAAGTTCAGCAAACTCAACAATTTCAGCTTCCTTTGCACGAACTTCCTCCTCGGAGAAACCAAGGAGCATACCGGAAAGAATGATATTCTCTCTTCCGGTCATTTCACGCTGGAAACCAACACCAATGGACAGAAGGGAAATGGAATGTCCCTTCAGATCGATCGTTCCGCTGTCCGGAGAAAAGATGCCGGCCAGAGCGTTCAATGTGGTGGACTTACCACATCCGTTCTTACCAATGATTCCAAGGATCTCACCTTCACGAACATAGAAGGAGATTCCCTTTACAGCTACAAAACGGTCAGCCTTCTGACGGTGGAACTGTAACAGGTTCTTTTTGATAGAAGTTTTCTTGAGATTCTGGTAGCTGATGACCAGATCAGTAACTTCAATAGCATGTTTCTCTTCCATATTATATCACCTTTACATAACTGTTTTCATTTTTGTAGATCTTACGTACACCTAAGATACTGATGATAACTCCGACAACAAACCACATAAGAAGAAGTTTCCTGTGAGGTGTTTTGCCGTAGATCAGGCAGTCACGGGAGGCAGTCAACAAAAACGCAATAGGGTTTCCCTTTCCGATATAATCGTTGTAAGGTGCCGGGAGCCTGTCCATGATATTCCAGAATACACCGGTCAGATAAAACAGGAAACGCAGCACAATGTTCAGCACATTGGAAAGATCCTCTACAAATACTCCGTAATGAAGGAGAAAACAGGAAAATCCAAATACAATAACAATCAGAGTCATCAGAATAGGAATGAAATACAGAACATTCCAGGTTACAGGAACTCTGAATACAAGCATCATGGCGAGAATAATAAGAAGGGAAATACACATCTTAAATCCGTTAACGCCCATCTTGACAAAAAGAAGGATGAATTTCGGTATATATACTTTGGATACGATCGGCTTATTGGCCTTGATTACCTTGACACTCTGCAAAAGAGATTTATTAAAAAAGTCCCACAGAGTGATACCAATAAAGACGAAAATTGCAAAGTACTGCTGATTGGACTTGAAAACATATCCGAACATGAATACATAGATCAGCATAAAACAAAGAGGATCCAGTACCCACCACAGCCAGTTCAGATAGGAATTGGCTATTTCGGATTTTAACTGAGCCTTGGAAGAATAGATTGCGTACTTCCAGTACTTCTTCAAGTCATCCTTGAATCGATTAAACATAAAATCCGCTCCTATATTTATTTTTGATAAAATTATAGACCCCCAGAAAACTGAGGGCATTCGACTTTTTTATCATACACTACAGAGGGAACGTTGACAAGAGAAAACTTATTTTTATAAGAAATACTTCTATAAAAAAAAGCAAAACACTTGACTTCATGTATAAGGTGTGATAAACTAGACGGGCGACATGGAAGTTAGGTCTTTTTTTTATGCAAAAAATAAAAGAAAGACTCACGCAAATGAAAACACTGGAGGTGGAAGTTGTGCGCGTTAAGATTACATTGGCATGTACGGAGTGCAAGCAGCGTAACTACAATATGACCAAGGAGAAAAAGAATCATCCTGAGCGTCTTGAAACAAAGAAATATTGTAAGTTCTGCCGTACCCATACTCTGCACAAGGAAACAAAGTAATCACAAAGAATTAAGGTGACTGTTCACTTCGTGAGCAGTAACGAATTGTGAGGTTAGACTATGCAAGAGAAAGAAAAATCTGCTGGCACTGGTCAGAAGAAAAAATGGTTTCAGGGACTTCAATCGGAATTCAAAAAGATTGTCTGGGTTGACAGACCTACACTGGTTAAACAGACCATTGCGGTTGTTGCCATTACAGTAGTACTTGCTGTGATCATCAGTATTATGGATTCTGCAATCCTGGAAGGTGTAAATCTTTTAATGAAATAAGGATAACGGTGATTGTATGTCAGAAGCAAAATGGTATGTTGTTCATACTTATTCAGGGTATGAAAACAAAGTAAAAGCTAACATTGAAAAAACAATCGAAAACAGACACCTGGAAGACCAGATTCTGGAAGTTCGCGTTCCGCTGCAGGATGTAGTAGAGATGCGAAACGGTGCTGCAAAGCAGGTCCAGAAAAAAATGTTTCCGGGCTATGTGCTTCTCAACATGGTCATGAATGATGATACCTGGTATGTTGTTCGTAACACCAGAGGCGTTACCGGATTCGTAGGACCGGGATCCAAACCGGTTCCTCTTACAGAAGAAGAAATGCTTCCGTTAGGAATCAAGAAAGAAGACATTCAGGTAGATTTTGCAGAGGGTGACATGGTTGTCGTAACAGGCGGAGCCTGGAAGGACACCGCAGGCGTTATTTCTGCGCTCAGCACTCAGAAGCAGACGGTTACTATCAATGTTGAATTGTTTGGCCGCGAAACGCCGGTAGAAATAAGTTTCGCAGATATTAAGAAAGCGTAAACACATTCAAGTGGGAGGGAACAACCCCCGCCAATACCACATAGGAGGTGCCGAAAAATGGCAAAAAAAGTAACAGGCTATATTAAATTACAGATTCCTGCTGGTAAAGCAACTCCAGCACCACCGGTTGGTCCGGCTCTTGGACAGCACGGTGTAAACATTGTACAGTTCACAAAAGAGTTTAATGCAAGAACAGCAGATCAGGGAGATCTTATCATTCCTGTAGTTATCACTGTTTATGCAGACAGAAGTTTCAGCTTCATAACCAAAACTCCGCCGGCAGCAGTTCTTCTTAAGAAGGCAGCTAACATCAAATCCGGTTCCGGCGTACCGAACAAAACAAAAGTTGCAAAAGTAACAAAAGCTCAGGTTCAGGAAATCGCCGAACTGAAGATGAAAGACCTGAATGCAGCATCCCTTGAAGCAGCTATGAGCATGATCGCTGGTACTGCAAGAAGCATGGGAATCGAAGTCGTAGACTGAGAAATTACAAATTGAAGTGAGTGGGAGGGAAATTCCCGCAATTACCACAGGAGGTTATAGAAATGAAACGAGGAAAGAAATACGTGGAAGCTGCTAAAGCAGTAGACCGCGCAACATTATATGATACCGCTGAAGCTATCAGCCTTGTAAAGAAATCAGCAGTTGCTAAATTTGACGAAACTATCGAAGCTCACATCCGTACAGGCTGCGATGGACGTCATGCAGACCAGCAGATCCGTGGTGCAGTAGTTCTGCCTCATGGAACTGGTAAAAAAGTTCGTGTTCTCGTATTTGCAAAAGACGCAAAAGCAGAAGAAGCAAAAGCAGCTGGAGCAGATTACGTAGGAGCAGAAGATCTCATCCCGAGAATTCAGAACGAAGGATGGCTTGATTTCGACGTTGTTGTTGCTACACCAGACATGATGGGTGTTGTAGGACGTCTTGGTCGTGTACTCGGACCAAAAGGTCTCATGCCGAACCCGAAAGCTGGAACAGTAACTATGGACGTTACAAAAGCAATCAATGATATTAAAGCAGGTAAGATTGAATACCGTCTTGACAAAACCAATATCATCCATGTTCCGATCGGTAAAGCTTCCTTTACTGAGGAACAGTTAAGCGACAACTTCCAGACGCTCATGGAGGCAATTGTAAAGGCTAGACCAAGCACCCTGAAAGGACAGTACTTAAGAAGCGTTGTCCTTACCCCAACCATGGGACCAGGAGTCAAAGTCAACCCAGTTAAATTTGCCTAAAATAAATAAGAGAGACATCCCGCGCGCAAGCAGGGATGTCTTTTTTTTAATATGATTTTCCCAATCCCCAGGGCGGCGCCCCAGGCACGCCCGTCCCCATACCAAAACCGCGTGGCTAAGAAGGGGGAGCTTCGGCCTTCGCAGACTTCGAGATGCTCCCCCTAAGGGTTTTAATGTTTCCAAACACAAAAAAATTCAAAATTACACCATTTTATGCTAAAATGATAAAATAAAACCCAAAACCTACAATTCGGAAACGAGGGAGTCAGTTTGACAAAGAAAAGAAGAAAAAATTCCTTACAAAGTAAAATCATCATCCTAATAGCAGAAATCCTGGTAGTAGTTTCACTCCTTCTGGTATTCTCCCAGAACTTCGGCTTCGGCACCCAGATCACCATCTGGATAAACCAACTAACAAAACCATCAGTCCAGGAGCTGGACATCACCGGCATCAACAGCTCCTACGCAGTTCTCATGCAGGCAGGCACCGGCAAAGTCATCGGCGACATAAACGGCGATACCCAAATGTATCCCGCCTCCATGACCAAAATCATGACCACAATCGTAGCAATAGAGAATCTGAGCGATTTGGATCAGCAGATCACCCTAACCAACGATATGGTAGCCGACCTCTACGCCCAGGACGCAACCCAGGCAGGTTTCCAGCCCGGTGAAACCGCCCCCGCAATAGACTATCTCTACGGCGTCATGCTCCCCTCCGGAGCAGAGTGCTGCCGCGCCCTCGCCGTCACGATCGCCGGCTCTGAAGATGCCTTCGTAGACCTGATGAACCAGAAAGCCGAAAAACTCGGCTTAGACAATACCCATTTCTGCAACACAACAGGTCTCCACGCAGATAACCATTACAGCACCGCAAAGGACATCGCAACCCTTCTGCACTACGCTCTCAAGAATGACACCTTTCGTGAGATCATAGAAAGCCCCTATCATTCCACACAGGCAACCAACGTGCACCCGGATGGTTTCACTTTTTACAGCACCATGTTCAAGAACTTATCCGACACAACAGTCATCGATGGGCAGATCCTGGGCGGCAAAACAGGATTCACCAGTGAAGCAGGCTGCTGTCTTGCAAGCTTTGCAGAAATTGACGACATAGAATACATACTGGTAACTGCCGGTGCATATCAGGCAGGAACCCCGCATATTGATGATGCAGTAAAACTATACAATCGCCTGGGAGAAGCCTCCTCGGTATTGTATGGAAAATAAATTTTTAAGAGAGGTCATGTTTAACATGAAAAAAATGAAAAAGATACTGGCATTCTGTCTCTGCGCGATGCTCATGACGACAGTACCGACATTTACAGAAACAGCCAGTGCAGCAACCACATCAACAAAAAAGACAACATCCACAACAACAAAGAAAAAGACCACGATCAAAGGCTGGTACAAACTCAAAACCGGTGGAATGAGATATTTCAAAAACGGCAAATACATTACAGGCTGTCATAAGATCGGCAAATATGTTTATCTTTTTAATAAAAACGGATTTAAAGCACAGAAAAACACAACCTACAAGGGTGTACAGTACTTTATTGACGACTACGCACATGTAACAGGCTGGAGGAAAGGTTCCACTTTTTATTATAACAACGGAAAGGCAATGTCAGCAAACAAAGCCCTGGATTTCAGAGCATATCAGAATGCAAGAAATGTAATAAATCAGGTTACCAACAGCAGAATGTCCAAAAGCCAGAAACTGGAAGCATGTTTCCGCTGGGTTATGAGCAAATATTATTTTACATGGAGACGTTTCGATCAGGGTGGTCCGGTATGGTACGCAGTACAGGCAAACGATCATTTTGAACGCGGCTGTGGTGACTGTATCGCAGATGCATCCGCTTTCGCATACCTTGCAAAAGCCCTCGGCTACAAAAATGTTTATATCTGTGCAGATGGTGTAAGAAGCGACGACAACTCTCATGCATGGACAGAGATCAATGGACGTGTATACGATCCACTTTTTGCAGAAGCCAAGAGCTACAGCAGAAACTATAATGTAAGTTATGGTGTTTACACCTTATCTCCGGTTACAAAGAAAAAACTTTCCTGAGAAAATCTAAAAAACTGGTTCAGAAATGGACCGGTTTTTTTAGTAAAAATTAATATTTTAAACGTAGTTTTATTGAGAAAAAGATGCTATAATAAGGCGATTATAAATAAAAGGGATGACACACATATGGAACCAGTCAGATTGCTGGAGGCTTTGGCCGTAGCAGAGAAACTGAAAGATGCGACAAGACACTGTTACACATCAGGCGGTAGGAGAGAAAGTGTCGCAGAGCATTCATGGAGAATCACATTGATGGCATATTTTGTCAGCGATGAATTCCCGGAAGCTGATATAGAGAAACTAATGAAAATGTGTCTGATTCATGATCTTGGAGAAGCTTTTACAGGTGATATTCCTACATTCGAAAAGACAGAATCAGATGAGGAGAAAGAAGCACAACGACTGAAGGAATGGGTCAGACAGCTTCCGAAGCCATTTGCAGAGGAAATGCAGGCACTCTACCAGGAGATGGAGGAACGTCAGACACTGGAAGCCAGAATTTATAAGGCACTGGACAATCTGGAGGCATTGATCCAGCATAATGAATCCGATATTTCTACATGGATTCCGCTTGAGTATGACCTGCAGATGACCTATGGTAATGACAAAGTTCAGTTTTCAGAATATCTGACAAAACTTCGTAATGAAGTACGAAATGACAGCAGGAAAAAGATCGCAGAGTGCAGAGCTAAATCAGAAAGAGGAGAGAGCTAAATCGGCTCTGCATAAAGCAGGTCAGGTGGTGCTGGAAGGTCATATCAAGCACTGCGTCCGGGAGGGAATTGAACATGGGGATCCGGACAAAACAATTGAGAACTTTACAAAGGCAGTAGAACATTTTGCAAATATGAAATAGAAAGGTGTATTATGAAAAAAATAAAAGAGCTGCTGACAGTAGCTATATGTGCACTTCTGGTAATATCTCCGGTTATGACAGAAACAGTAAGTGCAGCAGGAATGAAAGAAAGTGTAGCAGATTTCACATCCGGAATGCGGAGTGGATGGGTTACTACAGCTAATGGACGAAAGTACCAGAGAAATGGAAAGTTTGTCAAAGGGTGTCAGAAAGTAGGCATGAATTATTATTTTTTCAATGCCAATGGTGTGTTGCAGCGAAAAAATGTGACTGGTGCAGGAAAAACATATTACATTGAGAACAATGGACATGTCCAGGGAATCAAAAAAGGATCCCGGTATCTGTCACCATCTGGTAAAAAGCTCAACAGAGAGCAGTTAAATGATCTGAAGGCTTATCAGAATGCGCGAAGGATTGTAAACGGAGTTACAACCAGTGGCATGAGCAAAACACAGAAGCTTAAGGTCTGTTACAGATGGATGCAGTGCAATGGACTGGGAGCCTGGAGAACACTCAGTGAAGGTGGAGATGCCTGGTGTGCGATAAATGCCAACGATCTTTTTGAGCGCAGGTCAGGCAACTGTATTTCATACGCATGTGCAATGGCATATATAGCGAAAGTAATTGGCTACAGAAACGTATATGTCTGTTCCAGAGCCTCAAGAAAAGACAATTTACATACATGGACAGAAATCAATGGCCGGGTATATGATTCTTACTTCGGAAAAAGAAGAGGAATGAACAGATACTGTGGAATCAAATATGGTCAATATGATTATAAAGCTGCTTTCCGCAAAAAAATCGCATAAACATAAAATAAAAGCTATGGTGCGCCCAGGCTTTTATTTTTTTTGTCGATTTTATGGAAAATAGAAATGATCATTCTGTGCGGAATCCCGATCATTCTGGAAGCAGTCATCGGACTTGTCACAGAGTTTGATATCAAGGCAGACGTACTTGTTTCGCTGGCCCTGATCGCATCCGTACTCATCAGAGAAGATTTTGCAGCCGGTGAAGTTGCCTTCATCATGCAGCTTGGAGGACTTCTGGAAGAACTGACTGTTGCTAAGGCAAGGGCAGGTATTGAGAAACTGGTACATCTGACACCACAGACAGCCAGAGTGCTCACAGAAGCAGGAGAGAAAACTATCCCGGCAGAGCAGTTGTCTGAACATCCGCTTGGAAAAGCAGTCGTAAACTGTTACAGACAGGAAATGAAGAGAGAACTGTTATCCACCGGACAGTTTGAGATGATCCCTGGACGCGGCGTTTCGTGTGAAGTGGATACACACACAATTTTGGCGGGAAATGTGGATATGCTTCATGAAAATCGGATCAATTTCCCGGCAGATGTGGAAAAACAGGCAGAAGAATTTCTGAATCAGGGATGTACGATGATTTATTGAATAACTGCGCGCCGCATTCTCGTTACTTCTAGTGATGAGTTAGGCGCGCAAATTTTTTACAA
>NZ_QULA01000020.1:36021-75699 GCF_003481595.1 Blautia sp. OM07-19 | reverse complement strand
CCGCACGTCCGGAATTCTGTGAGGGATACATTCGGTAACGGATGTATCTACTCGACCAGATTTTTCGTGTAGAGAGAACTAAGAATTTTACGGTAATGAGTAATCATCATTTCAAGAATAAGAATCTGACATTGAAAGCGAAAGGTCTATTATCGCTGATGTTAAGTTTGCCAGATGACTGGAATTACAATATGCAAGGACTGGCAACATTGAGCAGAGATGGGATTGATTCTGTTCGTTCTGCAATTAAGGAATTAGAGCATCATGGATATGTGGAACGTCATAGATTGCGTAATGAGTATGGCTTTTATGGCGATACCGAATATATTATCCGGGAAGTTCCATTAGGAGAAGAAAATGATTAAGTGGAGAAGAGAAGTGCCTAAGGGTAGATAGTCCAATTTTGGACAATCAGGTCATAGGAAATTTCTATCTCCGGACATCAGAAAATAGGAAAACCAGATATGGTAAATCCCATACTGGACAAATCGTTGCTATTAATAATCTATGTTACTAAATATGAATTATTAAAGAATCAGTAAATAAAATATCCATCTTATCAATTCACGTAAGTATTAATAGGATTGGATAAGAAAAGAAAGAATGAGGTATGATTATGAGAATGATGAAAAATAACAGAAATGAAACAGTTATGGTGATCGGGATTGATCATGGTTATGGAAACATGAAAACAGCTACCAGATGCTTTCCATCCGGTGTAGCCAGATATGACAAGGAGCCAATCTTCCAGAATAATCTTCTTGTTTACAATGGCATGTATTACCAGATCGGAGAGGAACACAAGGAGTTCTGTGCAGAGAAAACGCAGGACGAGGACTATTATGTGCTGACACTGGCGGCTATCGCAAGGGAACTGGATGGGAAAGGTATGAACCGGGCAAAGGTACACATTGCAGCCGGACTTCCACTTACCTGGGTAGCTACACAGAAAGAAGATTTCCAGAAATATCTTCTCCAGAATGAATGTGTGGATTTTACATTCCGCAATAAAGAATATCATGTAGAGTTTGCAGGAGCTGATATTTACCCACAGGGATTTGCAGCAGCTTTTTACCGTTTACAGGATTTTAAAGGAATCAACATGCTTGTGGATATTGGAAACGGGACAATGAACATCATGTATATCAATAATTCCCGTCCATTAGAGAAGAAATGCTTTACAGAGAAATATGGAACGCACCAGTGTGTGCTTGCAGTCAGGGAATCTTTGTTGAAAGAACTGGGAACAGTGGTGGATGATCTGGTGATTGAGCAGGTGATCCGTACCGGGACAGCAGATATTGGTGAGAAATATCTGACAGTCATTCGTAAAGCTGCCGGAGATTATACGAAAGAAATCTTTCATAAGCTGAGAGAACGGGAATATAATCCAGAACTGATGCGTCTGTATGTGGTCGGCGGTGGCGGTTGTATGATCCAGAATTTTGGAGAATATGACAAGAGCCGGGTGACAATTGTACGGGACATCTGTGCCACAGCGAAAGGCTATGAAGCAATGACCGTAAGGAAAATCCAGAGAAACGGAGGGATGCTTGTATGAGAAAAGAACGGAAAATCATCAACACAAATATCCGTTTGAATCTTTGTGATGAACAGGACAGGCAGGCATGGGAATATTTGCAGACGATGGACAGGGAAAAATATAAATCGTACACCAGAGCAGTTGTAGTTGCTTTAAACGATTATTTTTCCAGAGAGTACAGGAATGAAGCAGATCCGTATCTGGAAACCAGAGAAAAGGAAGATGCTTTTCTAGAAAGAGTGGAAACAGCTGTCCGGGATGGAGTGAAAGAATCTGCCCCGATGGCTATAGCGAAGAATCTGATGGAAATGCTTGTACCGTTTGTAAAAGAATCGGTAGGAGAAATTAATCTGCCAGACAGAACACTAACAATGGAGAAAACGGATGGAGAGATCGCAGAAGATAATCTGGACTGGGAGAAAGAAGCTGATATGGATGCAGCATTGGATTTTGCAGACAGTTTTTAGATAGTTATGAAATAGCAGTAACAGGAAAACAGACTGACAGTAAGGAATAGCTTTACAAAAACAGAATAGCAGAAAAAGACAATGGCAGTGATTACATTTCAGACATTATGAATTGGAGAAATGTTTATGACTGCTATTTTTATGTCTTTTAGCAGAAATGGAAAGAGATCCAGAAAAAGAAAGACAGAAATAACAGGATAATATAACAGAAAAGCGTTGGTAGATGGGTGGATTGAACAAGCAAGGCGAAGAAAAGAATAGAGTGCCGGATACGGCACATGATTGTCCGATTCTTTGCATCGGAGTGATGCATGAACAGCCTGTTTCAGAAAGAGAAAATCTATCGGAATGGGAGCTTTTCTCTTTCTTCCACAGTCTGTCCCTGCACCACAAAACCACCGTCATCTCCATTTTGATCTGATAACGTAGGGTGGAAAATATGGCTTGGTGGGTGTCGGTTCAGTGGTGGGGAGATGACAGGCAAGTTTCGCAAAGTGGCAATCCACTATGCACCGGAGCCAGCCTTTGGGCTGTCCCTAAACTTGCCAGAGGGCTCCGCCCCTTGTAACCCCAGCACGTCAATGGCGTAAGTATTCCTGCGAAATGTCCACCGGACATTCCTACGGAACACTTACTGATTGACTAGGGTTTCACCCTGCACCCACCAAAGGGGCGTTGCCCCTTATGGAATCCCTGTAAATTTTAGCCGAAACGCTGTGTCTGTTGATAAAGAATGAAAATGAAGCAAGGAAGGAGACAAAAGCCTATGAGAAAACGAAATCATACAGTAACCATACGGATGAATAACGAGGAATATAATCTGCTTCAAAACAAAGTGAAAGAATCCGGAAGAACACAGCAGGAAGTTGTAATAAAAGCAATCGCAGATTTGAAGATAGCTTCTACAGAGGAAGTGGAAGAACTGAAAAGATTGAACCAGCTGTTTGCAGATATTCTCAGTCAGCTTCGTGGAGCTACTACAAATATTAATCAGATTGCAAGAAAGCTGCATACAGATGGAGAAGTTCCAAATGATAGTACGTTGTATTTCCTCAATAAAAATATTCTTAAGTACCGGAAGGAGAGTGAAAAGATATGGCTATTAATAAGACGATTAATAAGCGGACAAATACGCATGGAGCAATGAGAAACTGCATCGAATATGTTTTGCGACAGGACAAGACCAACGAATTATTTACCTGTGTAACAGGCCCGTACTGTCATGACGAGATCAATTATGATCTAGTGTACAGAACATTTTTAGAGGAAAAGAAGTTATGGGATAAAGATTCTGGGAGAATGTACGCTCACAACATTATTTCTTGGCATAAGGACGAGCAGATTACTCCGGAGCAGGCATTAGAATTTGGGAAGGAGTTTGCAGAAAATTGGTTTAGTGGATTCCAGACCTTAGTGGCTGTGCATAAGGATAAAGATCATATCCACTGCCATCTGGTTACTAATTCAGTGAGTTATGAAGATGGAAGAAAACTGCATAACACCAAAAAGGATCTGGAGCGTATGAAACAGCTTACCAATCAGATGTGCCGAGAACGTGGCTTGTCCGTTGCTGAAAAAGGAAAACATTTTGATGGAAGTCAGATTGAAAAAGGGGAAGTCATTGCATGGAGCAAAGACAAATATAACCTGTTCCGACAGCAGGTAAAGGACAGCTTTGTAGCGGACTGTGCAATGGCAGTATTAAAGGCAATGGAAAATTGTATCAGCAAAGAAAAGTTTATAGAAAAAATGAAACAGTTTGGATGGAATGTAAACTGGTCAGAGAAACGGAAGCACATCACTTTTCAGAACCAGGACGGGAAGAAGGTGCGAGACAGCAATTTGTCAAAAACATTTCATCTGGATATCAGCAAGGAGGGATTGGAAAATGAATTTAATGGAAATTACGAAAGGATACGAGCCGAAGCAGAACGAACAAACGGATCAGACGAAGAACTCGCTGTATACTACCGACAAGTGGAAGTTGCTTGCGAAGGAGCAGGCAGAAACGGTGGAGAGGGACGAATTACAGGTGAGAAATCAGAAGATGAACGAGTTTATCCAGAAATTTCAGGAAAGGACACACAAGCTGAAAATGGAAAAACAGAATCTATTCTTCGAGAATCACGAAATGCAAGACGAAATTCGGAAATTAAACGACGAAATTCATCGTTTGACAACCGAACTGTCCGAAACGCAGAAGCTGAATCAATCGCTTCAGAAGAACAACGACGATTTGAGGAACAGAAACGGATTGAAGAGCAGGAGCGAGCAAGAGCAGCTCGAAGAAGAAATAAAAGACGTTCGGGACCAGAACGCTAAATTGCAGATACAGGTTAATAAATCATCTGTGCAAGCTGTTGATGAGGCATATAGAAAACAAAAAGAAGCAGAAAAACAATTACAGTCATTAAAGTATCAAGCGGAACAGAATAGAAAGATAGCTGAGAAGGAAGTGCAAAAACTGAAAAAAAGAATAAAATTGCAATCAGAGAAAATAAACGAGATAAAATTTTTCTGTGGAATCGGATATATAGTGGCATTTGTACTTTCAGCTTGTCTTGTTAAGATGTGTTTCTTGTGATTTTAAATGCGATATTTCAGAATTAAATTTTGATTTTTGATGGATTAGATTGTTTGAAACGCATTTTTGTGATATGATGATAAATACCATGTGAACAGATATTTCAAGCAAATAAGATTGAGGTGAAAAAATGGCAGTTAGTTACAAGAAATTGTGGAAATTGTTAATTGATAAAGAAATGATGAAGAAAGATTTGCGTGCAATGACAGGAGTTAGTACAACAACGATGTCTCGATTATCAAAAGATGAAAATGTAAGTACAGAGATTCTGTCAAAGATATGTTCTGCTTTGAATTGTGATGTGGGAGATATCATGGAATTTGTTCCTGATAAAAAAGAGGAGCAGTAAGGAGGTACGGGAACATGGATCATTCTTATCCTTATATTGCGTCTTTGACCAGAGAGCCGTTCCTTTTCTACGAAATGCGTTCTACCGCAAAGCTAATGGTAGAAGGAATTTCCAATGATGCGATTGTAAAAGAAATTGTAGAGCAGAATCTCTTCCAGTACCCAACGGAAAAATCTATCACACGCATGGCGAAAGCCTGCATCAAACGGCTTCATGCTCTGGAAGATGATTCTCTGGTTTCTGCGATTGCGTCACAACCAACTGATGTAGCAAAACAGATTTGTCTGTATGCGTTAATGAAGCAAAGCCGACTGGTCTGGGAATTTATGCTGACCGTCATTGGCGAGAAGTACAGATTAAGGGACACGTCTTTTGGTAAGATTGATTTGAATACATTTTTTATGCGCTTGCAGGAGCAGAATGATACCGTGGCTTCCTGGAGCGATAGTACAATAACAAAGTTAAAACAGATTATTGCCAGAGTGCTTGTCGAAACAGAATATCTCGATAATCTCAAGGCAGATCATTTGAATCCAGTATGGCTGCATCCTGTTTTGGAAAATGCCATCAGAAGCAATGGCGATATGACAATACTGCCGGCGTTTAATTGCTTTGTGTAGGAGGTAACCCGATGAGTGAAATAAAAGAGCGCCTGGACAAAGTTCGGGCATTGATCCAGGAACCGGAGTTCCTGGAAGGCAAGGGACTGAGCAATGAAGTGAATATCAGAATCTTTTGTTATGAACCTGAAAATGAAATGGTTGTCCGCCATTTTGTGAATCAGCTGGAAACTGATCAGTCCTTAGATTGCCATTTGATCGTTTGTAATTTATATAAAACATTTCTCTCTATCTGCGATGATATGGACATCACAGATGCAATTCCAGATATGGAAGAAGCTGACGGGAGTGCTTATCTTCTGGAGCAGCTGAATTCCGCAATCGGCAATGGAGAGTTCATTGATAAAATTCAGTATGAGCCACACGAACCAGGTGATGTGCTGATGTTGACAGGTGTAGGCGAGGTGTTTCCATTTATGAGAATCCATACGTTACTGGAAGCCTTGCAACCGTATTTTTCGGATGTTCCGATTTTGGTTATGTATCCGGGTGAGTTCGATGGTCATCATGTAAAACTGTTCAATCGTCTGACACCAAATGATTATTACCGGGCATTCAATGTCATAGATTAAGGGGGATAAAACCATGATGATTCGAGATATGTTTGCGGATGACATCAACCGCAAAATCAATGGTGTAATTAAAGTAGATCAGGCTGCTGATGATGTAATCGAGCAGGAGTTAAATGAATATGTCATTACCAGAGAATTGAAGAAACACTTCATCACTTTCTTCAACTATTATGGAGATGCCTTTGACCAGCCTACGGCTGATATGGGGGTTTGGATTTCTGGTTTCTTTGGAAGTGGTAAATCTCACTTTCTGAAAATGCTTTCCTACCTTCTGGAAAATAAAGAGGTAAAAGGTATTCGGAGTGTAGAACGTTTTCGTAAAAAGTTTGAGGACGATCCGGCAACCTTTATGCTGATTGACCGTGCTACAAAGGGAACAACGGAGACAATTCTGTTTAATATTGATATTGAGGGATTCAGCAATAAAGATAAGACAGCTGTACTTCGTGTTTTTGCGAAGATGTTCTATAACCATCTGGGATTTTACGGAGAAAATCTGAAAGTTGCCATGATGGAGCGTTATATCGACCAGCAGGGAAAAACGGAGGAGTTCCGCAGAGTCTTTGAAGAAAAGAAAGGCAAGTCCTGGATGGAAATGCGCCGTGCCTTTGCATTCAATGGAAAGTTTATTATTCCGACTTTAATGGAAGTTCTGGATATGAGTGAGGACGATGCCAAGGCATGGTTCAATGATAAAACTGCAACAGAAATATCTATTGCTCAGCTTGTGGAAGATATGAAAGCCTATGTGGATACTAAACCAGCGAACTTCCGTCTGCTGTTTATGATCGACGAAGTTGGTCAGTATGTCGGCACAGACACCGATATGCTTTTGAACCTCCAGTCTTTGACAGAAAAAATCGGAAGTGAGTGTGAAGGAAAGATTTGGGTGATCTGCACCGGACAGGAAGCGATTGATGAAATCATCAAAGTTCGTGCCGATGAGTTCTCCCGTATTCAGGCTCGTTTTAAGACAAGACTGAGTTTATCATCTTCCTCTGTGGATGAAGTCATCCAGAAACGTATTCTGAAAAAGAAACCAGAAGCAGCTAAAAATCTGGAAGATGTTTATGAGCAGAATGATTCTGTTCTTCGTAACCTGTTCAGCTTTAACGGTTCCATTCTGGATATTAAAGGTTATTCCGGCCCAAGGGAATTTACCGAGAACTTCCCGTTCGTGCCGTATCAGTTTATCATCATGCAGAAGGTATTTGCTGAAATCCGGAAACATGGAAATTCCGGTAAGCACCTGTCTGGTGGTGAGCGTTCCATGCTGTCCGGTTTCCAGGAAGCTGCACAGAAAATTCAGGAGAAGGATGAATACGCACTTGTTCCATTCTTCCGTTTTTATGATACCGTACATACTTTTCTGGATGGTTCAATCCGTCGTGTAATTGAGCGTTGTCAGAAAGCAGCCGACAACGGCGATGGCATCGAACAGCAGGATGTGGATGTGCTGAAACTTCTGTACTTGATTCGATATATTGATGATATTCCTTCTAATTTGGACAATATCGTTATCCTTATGGCAGACGATATTCGTGTGGATAAGATTATCATGCGTGAAGCTGTCCGTGGATGCCTTGATCGTCTGATGAGCCAAAACTATATCGGCAGAACCGGTGATACTTATAACTTCCTGACTGACGAAGAACAGGACATTCAGCGTGAAATTAGAGATACAAATGTGGATACCGCTTCTATCGTAGAGCGTATTGCTCAGATGATTTACGGTGATATTTTCACAACTAAGAAGTTCCGTTATGGAAAATATGACTTTGCCTTCGACCAAATGGTAGATGGTATTACTGTCGGTGTGGCAACAGGCGGTATGCGTCTACGTTTCCTGACTGTTGCTACCGATGCTATTGAAAAAACGGATTATCGTCTGATGGCAGAATCCAAAGGCAACGAAGCAATCGTGGTCCTGGCTGACACACCTTACTATGAATCTCTGGAATCTGCTATGAAAATTCGCAAGTATGTAAAGCAGAGAAATGTAAGCCAGCTTCCAAAAACTGTGCAGAAAATCATAAGTGACCAGCAGGACGAAGCCGGAAAATATGAGCTGAGTGCCATGAGCGAATTGCAAAATGCCATCGAGGGGGCACAGTTCTATGTAGACGGTGAGCATCTGGAAATCAAAGCCGGAAATGCAAAGAGTAAGATTGACCAGTCACTTGAATATCTGGTTGCCCATGTGTATAGCAAGCTCGACTTGATTACAGATAATGCAGGCAGTGATGCAGATATTATTGCGATTCTGACAGGTGCGGTAACAGCACTTCCGGGCATGGAACCGAACCGTGATGCTGCTTCTGCCATGGAAGAATATCTGGAAATGCAGGATGCAAAAAAGCTGCCGACTTCTATGGCAGATGTGCAAAGCAAATACAGTGCGATTCCGTATGGATGGAAAGAAATTGATATTGCTGCGGTTGCGGCACAGCTGATTTATTCCCAGAAAGTAACCATCAAGTATGCAGGCAATACCATTCAGCCGGATGACCCGAAGTTGCCGGATATGCTCCGCAAAAAGAGTGAGATCGGAAAGACTTCCATCAGCAAGCGTAAAACCATTTCTGCTATGATGATGCGTGATGTAAAAGCGATGCTCCGAGAGTATTTCGACATCATGGATGTACCGGACGATGAAGATGGCCTGATTCGCTTTGTGACGGAGAAGTTTACCGAGCAGCGTGATTACTATGCTTCTTTGGATGCTCGTTATGACGGACATAAATACCCGGATCGTGCATTGGTACAGGAAGCCATTCATCTGATGGACGATGTACTTTCACAGAAGAAAGACAATATTGCTCTGATTGAGCGTGTGCTGAAAAAAGAGGATGCTCTCTTTGATAATAAAGAAGCCATGAGCAACGGCATTGAAAACTTCTTCAAAACTCAGGTAACAGTGTTCGATCAGGCAGTACAGTTTGAAAAATCTCTGCATGATGATCTTGATTGTATCGCAGAAAATGAGGAAGCACACAAGGCACTGAATACCATTCGTTTGATTATCATGGTTCAGACCGGAAGTAAGTTCAACTATAACCGGATTCGTGAACTGAATCCGCTGATGGATACTGTTCGTACAGCTCATGACAAGATGTTGGAAGAAAAACGTGTTGAGATTCTGGAAACAGTTCGTCAGTGTATGGAAGCAACCCACACTGCTGCAAACGGCGATTCCAAGGCATCCCATCTGATTGAAAAATCAGACCGGTATTTCAGCCAGTGCAAGGAAAAAATCGCAGAATTAAAAAGCCTTGCCCTTCTGGATGCCATGTTTCTGCCAATGTGTCAGTACAAGGATGATACAGTCGATAATATTGAATCCGTTCTGGCTCCGCCTGTACCGAAGCCACAGGTACAGCCGACACAGTCAGGAAAAGAAACTGCTCCTGTAAAGAAGAAAGTGGTTCGTGCCTATAACCGTCAGGTTGTATTTCAGGCAAAGACCTTACAGACGGATGCGGATATTGATGATTATGTAGAGAAAATTCGTTCTCAGCTGAAACAGTTGTTGAAGAATTGCGACGAGATTAAGCTGAACTAACGAGGAGAGACGAGTATGGATAAGAATGCGATTAAAAAATTTGCTGTCTGGGCAAGAACAGAGCTGATCGCCCGTGTTTCCCTAAAAGGTGTGGAATACGGTATCACAGAGGATAACATTGAGGATGCCAATGCGGACAGTGTTGGCGGCAAAGTCCTCACTGCCGATGAAAAGAAACAGCGTCAGGCTCTGATTGCCGAGATTAACGATAAAGGATATAAGCAGGTCATGGAAGAGGTTGCCTATACTTGGTTCAATCGCTTCTCTGCTCTGCGATTCATGGAAGTCAACGGCTATCTTCCTTCTCATGTGCGTGTATTTACGGACGAGGAAAACAACTTTAAGCCGCAGATTATAACCGAAGCCATTCATCTGGATTTGGATGGACTCAATATGGAAAAAGTCTATGAGCTGAAAGATGCAGAAAAGACCGAAGAACTGTATAAATACCTACTGACTGTGCAGTGCAACGCTCTGAATAAAATTTTGCCGGGAATGTTCCAAAAGATTGCCGACTACACAGAGCTTCTTCTGCCGGACAATCTGCTCCGTGAAGGCAGTGTCATTCAGCAGATGATTGAGCTGATACCAGAGGATGATTGGAAGGATGCTGTCCAGATCATCGGCTGGCTGTATCAGTATTATAACAGCGAGAAAAAAGACGATGTTTTCGCAGCTCTGAAAAAGAATGTGAAAATCACCAAGGAAAATATCCCTGCAGCAACCCAGCTTTTTACACCGGACTGGATTGTTCGCTACATGGTAGAGAACAGCCTTGGTCGTCTGTGGCTGGAAGGACACCCAGATGCCAAAGATCAGCTTCTTCCTACCGAGGAAGAACAGTCTGCCTATGCTGCTGGAAACCGTGACATGGAAGATACCAAATGGCACTACTATCTGGAAGAAGCTGAGCAGGAGCCGGAAGTGCAGGCACAGCTTGCAGAAATTCGTAAGGAATACGCCGCACTGACACCGGATCAGCTGAAAGTCATTGACCCATGCTCCGGTTCCGGTCATATCCTTGCATATATGTTTGACGTACTGATGAAGATTTATGAATCCTACGGCTATACCACCCGTGAAGCGGTGGCAAGCATTGTAGAGAACAATCTTTACGGTCTGGATATTGATGACCGTGCGGCACAGCTGGCTTACTTTGCGGTAATGATGAAAGCACGTCAGTATGACCGCCGCTTCTTCAGCCGTGGCATTCAGCCCCATGTGTACGCTATTGTGGAGAGCAACCATGTAGATAAATTTGCGATGGACTATTTCTGTAATGGCGATATGAAGCTCACAGTTGCTATGGACACCATCATTAAAGAGCTGCATGATGCAAAGGAATACGGCTCTATTCTGACCGTAACACCGCAGGATTGGTCTGCACTGTATGATCGTTTTGCAGAGATTACAGAAGATATAAATATGTCCCGTGAGACGGCATTGAGAGAGTTACTGCCGTTGGTGCAGGTGGCGGAAGCATTGGCACAGAATTATGATGCAGTTGTAACGAATCCGCCGTATATGGGTGCGTCAGGAATGTCGGGAAAATTATCTTCTTTTGTAAAGAAAAAATATCCAGATACGAAATCGGATATGAGTACAATCATGATGGAACGAACATTAGAAATGAGTACGAGCCATGGTTATATTTCTATGATAAACATTCCAGTATGGATGTTCTTGTCCAGTTATGAAAAAATGCGAAATACAATGCTTCGTAACAATATGATCGTTAATATGGTTCACCCAGGACGAGGAATTTTCGGATCGGATTTTGGCACAACAACGTTTGTTATATCTAAAACATATATTAAGAACTATGTGGGGCGATATTATAGATTATTTGATAGCCAGGGCGAAGTTCATGGTGTAGAGGAACGTAGGAACGCTTTTTTACACAGAAAAGGATTACATACCATTCAACAAGAAGATTTTATGAAGATTCCTGGAATGCCAATAGCCTATTGGTTACATCGCCAAATATATGAGATGTATGGAAATTACAAAACCATGACAGAAATTGCTGCTCCTAAAGTTGGCATGCAGACATCGAATAATGATAGATATTTAAGACTATGGCATGAAGTGGATTTTTCTGAATTTAATGGCTCCAGTTATGGACTAAAGTGGATTAAATATTTGAAGGGAGGAGCTTACAGAAAGTGGTACGGTAATTTAGAATATCTTTTGTTTTATAATAAAACACCGGATTTTATATTGCAGCAAAAAAATGCCAGAGTGTTAGATTTGGATTTCTTGAAAAAGAAAAAATGCACATGGACAGATTTAACTATTAGCAAAAATAGTTTCCGTATAGCACCAGATGATACATTTTATGATATTTCTGGTCATTGTTTCTTTCCAAAAGAAGAAGATCAATTATGGCTTTTGGGGTATGCCAATACGTCAATATTTGCAGAATTGCTTAAAGTATTTAATTCTACAATTCATTGTCAAGTTGGAGATGTTGGGAAAATTATTGTACCAGATATTGGAGATCAGAAAAGCAAAGTTTCCGCTTTGGCAGGAGAGAATGTTGATTTTTCAAAAAAGGATTGGGATTCCTTTGAAACCTCATGGGATTTCCAGCACCATCCGTTACTTCGCAACGTTCCTACCATTGCCGAAGCCTTTGACCAGTGGCAGACTGAATGTGATGACCGCTTCAACCAGCTGAAATCCAACGAGGAAGAATTGAACCGTATTTTCATTGACATTTACGGTTTACAGGACGAACTGACACCAGAAGTTGAGGATAAGGATGTTACTGTCCGCAAAGCTGACCTTGGCAGAGATATTCGCTCTTTCATTTCCTATGCGGTTGGCTGTATGTTTGGTCGCTACTCTCTGGATGTGGATGGTCTTGCCTATGCAGGCGGCGAATGGGATGCCAGTAAGTGTGTTTCTTTTGCGGTTGATAAGGATAACATTATCCCAATTTGTGACGATGAATACTTTGAGGATGATATTGTTGGTTTGTTCGTGGAGTTTGTGAAAACCGTTTACGGTGCTGATATGCTGGACGAAAACTTGAAATTCATTGCCGATGCTCTGGGTGGCAAGGGTCAGCCGAAGGATGTGATTCGGAATTATTTCCTGAGTGACTTCTACTCCGACCATTGCAAGATGTATCAGAAACGCCCGATCTACTGGTTGTTTGACAGTGGCAAAAAGAATGGCTTCAAGGCACTGATCTATATGCACCGCTATCAGCCGGACACCATTGCCCGCATCCGTACCGATTATGTGCATGAGCAGCAGGCTCGTTACCGCACTGCCCTTGCCGATCTGGAACAGCGTATTGCCAATGCGTCCACTGGTGAGCGTGTGAAGCTGAATAAAAAGCTGACCACTTTACAAGCACAGGATACTGAAATCAGAACCTACGAGGAAAAGATTCATCACCTTGCCGACCAGATGATTTCTATTGATTTGGACGATGGCGTGAAGAAGAATTATGCAATTTTTCAAGATGTGTTGGCTAAAATAAAGTAAGTAAGGGGGGGAGCAATATGAGTGATGAAATCAATATGACGATTCCTATTCCTACAGATGATGATGGTTATGTTCTTTTGCAATGCGAACAATGTGGCACATATTTTAAGGCAACTCCTTCTGATTTGGAGGATGACGGGGTGCTTCATATATTTTGTCCAAGTTGTGGCTTAATAAGCGAAAACTATGTTACTGAGGATGTACTTGAACTTGCCATGAAAATGGAGACGAATGCTGTCAATGATATGATTTATAATGAATTCAAAAAAATGGAACGGCATAGCAAAAAAGGAATCATTACATTCAAGGCTGGAAAACGTCCGAAGCATGAAAATGAAGATCCTATTCGTTCAGGAATAGAAGCAATGGAAATTTGTGATTTTCCATGTTGCAAACGTACTGCAAAAATTAAACCATTATTGAAAATGACGGGTGCATATTGCCCGTTTTGTGGGGTGAAAAATTATGAAATTGAATAGAAAAGAATTGCGAAAAATTCAATATGATTTTAATAGTTGCTCTAATCGACTACTTCAGGCAAATTATGAAGATTATGCTGATGTGCTTGGGAAATTTGTGAACTACATAGATAGTACTCCGATTATAAGTGATTATATTCATGATTGTGGCAGCTGTGATTGGAATTTAGAGAGTGAAGTTAAAGAAGTACAAGGATCCTACGGAAGATTGATTTTTTCATTGGGTGAAACTGATAGCGAAGAAATACGAAATGTGTACGCTGTTTTAAGATATTTGGTGGAAAATAACAGTTCTGTATATCGTGGTGTTGCCATGGGATATTCTTCTTCATCCAAATGGCAAGATAAAATCAAAGGTTTTAATGAACGATTTGTTATGGTGTTGATTCGCCATGTGGAAAGTTATTTAACGAAAGTAGGTATTGATATGGGAATAGATGAAAAGAATATTTATAATGTGACGGTGCAAAATGGTCAAGCTATTATTGCAAATGATAATTCATCTGTTATGGCAACTACAAATATTGGGGCAACAGCAAACGATATTGAACAGTTAATTGATGCAGTTAGGACGAAGATGGATACTCTTACATCTGATGAGGATAAAGAAGCAGCATCTGAAAGCTTGGAAGTTATAGAAGCAGAAGTTATATCTGAAAAGCCAAAGAAATCTATGATAAAGACAGCAATAGCTTCGTTACAGGCTATAAAAGGAACTGTCGAATTTGGATCGGCAGTTGCGGCATTGATTCAATTCGTTGGACCAATGCTATCGTAACAACAGTTAAAACTGTAAAAGAGAGCGAGGTGTTACAATGACCATAGAAGAAATTCTTGCAGGTGAATCCAAGAATATAGAGTTCAAAGAGACCCTGCCAGAGAAAAGCATCAAATATATGAAGTCTGTGGTTGCCTTTGCAAATGGAACCGGAGGGAAAATCATTTTCGGAATTGCCGATAAAACCAGAGAGGTTGTCGGCTTTGACAAAGAAGATGTGTTCAAGAAAATGGATGCCATTGCCAATGCCGTATCAGACAGCTGTGAACCGGCAATCATCCCGGATATTACTTTACAGACGGTTGATGGTAAGACTGTCATCGTGGTAGAGGTTTCTGAGGGCAGACAACGTCCATATTATATCAAAGCTCTTGGTAGAGATGGTGGTGTATATGTCCGTGTTGCCGGAACTACCCGCCTTGCCGATGAGTATATGGTAAAGGAGTTGTTGTTTGAGGGCAATAACCGCTACTATGATCAGGCTTTATGTACTGGGTTAAATGTTACAGAGGAAGATATTGATGCCCTTTGCAAAGCTATGAAAGAGCAGGCTGTCAGAAATGCCCGTACAGAGGAACAGAAAGCATCGATTAAAGATGTGGGAAGACAGCAGTTGCGTTCCTGGGGAATTTTAATTGAGCGTGATGGAAAAGATTATCCGTCTAATGCTTTTGCTATTTTGACTGGAAACGGAGGACTTCATGTTGCAACGCAATGTGGTGTGTTCAAAGGGACAACAAAAGCAGTTTTTGTTGACCGTAGAGAATATAGCGGTCCGCTTTGGGAACAGATAGACGAAGCATTTCAGTTTGTCTTAAGAAATATTCATCTGGGTGCTACTATTGTGGGAATTTATCGCCAGGATGTTTATGAGATTCCACCGGATGCCATTCGTGAGTTGATTATCAATGCTATGGTACATCGTAGTTATCTGGATCATGGTACGATACAGGTAGCGGTATATGACAACCGATTGGAAATTACTTCTCCAGGAAAGCTGCCAATGGGACAAACGATGGAGCGTATGAAAGAAGGCTATTCCAAAATCAGAAATGAAGCTCTTGCCCATGCGTTTGCCTATATGAACCTGATTGAGCATTGGGGAAGCGGCATTCCGAGAATTATTGATAAAGTAAAAGCTGCCGGATTGCGGGAGCCGGAGTTTATTGGTGGCGAAGTTGATTTGCGTATTAATATTTATCGAGGTCAGGTTGCTACCAATAACGCCATGATTAACGCCAATGGCACTAAAAATGGCGCTAATGGCGTTAAATGTGGCGTTGATGATGGCACTAATAGCGCTGAAGTGCCGCTTAATAAGGAACAGACGCAGATAGAAAAATTGTTGCAGATTATAGAGAAGAATCCGTCTGCAACACAGGCATATTATGCGGAAAAAATGGGTATATCGAAAAGAACGGTTTCTCGAATGTTCGCTTCTTTACAGGAAAAAGGTAGATTGGTACAGGGCGGAACAAAACGAAAAGCAAATTGGAAAATTATAAGGTAGGAGGACAGCATGGATACAGATAAAATAATACAAGATTTAAATCGCAGATTTGCTGCACCTCTGGCTGAGTTTTATCAGCGTCGTATCATTTTCTGGTACGATGAAGATAAGGAATTTGAGGATAAACTGGATGAAGTGGTTTTGGAAAATGCAAAGGTGATTGCGCTGACTGGAAATAATTCGTTTTCTGTAAAAAAACTGCTTTCAGTAGATGATTTGACCACAAATTATCTGGTTTACAGTCCGTGTGTTTATAATCGCCCGGATGATAACTGGCTTCTGGACGTGGAGCTTTACAGCGAAGAGTTTCGGGCAGATCTGATTTCTATCTGGATGGATGAGATGGGACTTATATCAAATCCGGCAATGAGGAAACAGGTTAAAAATTATCGTGCTTACTTCAATGCGAAAGACCGTCGTTTGAAAGTTAGTACACAGAATAAAGTTCCGGAAACACCGGCACAGTTACACATGGCTGTTATGGCGGCAATCTGTGGATTGAAAGATGCACAGCCTAATATGATTCTCCGTAGTGTGTTCCAGGCGGGACTTGATTTGAATAATAATACGGTTTATCAGGATTTTGTAAAATATCATGCAGACACAGCATTTTGGGCGATGGTTCGTCAGGGATGCGGATTTGTGGAGGAAGAACCAGACCTTGGGCGGTTAGCAATTCATCTGCTTTTAACTGCAACGACCCGCACCATGCGGCAGGAATATCTTGCCGGACTGGACGGCTTTATTTCCATGCCACATCAGGCATATTGCTATGATTTTATTTCTGAATGGCTTCATAGTGACAACATTCCGCAATTATATGATGTGGCACGTTATGTTGAGGATGAAGCCCGTCTGTATCAGCGCTTTGAAAAGCTGACGGTAGAGGATTTGGTAGGAACAGAATGCTTCCCGTGTATTAATGAAGTGATTCTGACAAAGCTAATGACAGAGATCAGTGACCATATCATTGATGTGGATACCATTACGAATACTGTTGAAAAACGGAGAACTTGTGTATGGTATGAGCCATTTGAAAATTTTTATGACGGTATCTTACAAGTGGCGAATATGCAAAGTTTCTTTAAGGAACATTCAGCCGGATTCCATACCGCAGAAGCGAAAAGTATCTGGAAAGAATATACTGAGAGCTACTATCAGATGGACACATATTACCGTTTGTTCCATCTTAGTTTTCAAAAGAGCTTGGAGACTTCCAATATTCTGCTGGATGATTTGTTCAAGCATGTTGTCGATAAGGTGGAAGGACTTTATACTCACTGGTTCTTAGGTGAGTTGGGCAATAACTGGTCAGATGTATGTGCGGATGAACTGGCAACTTACGGTAAAGTTCTGGAAGTACCGCAGCAGGAAGATTTTTACCGTTCTCGTATTCAGACTTCGGATACTAAAGTATTTGTAATTATCTCAGATGCCATGCGTTATGAAGTGGCAGCTACGATGGCAGATCAGCTTCAGCGAGAAACGCAAAGTAAGGTTTCTATCAGTAGTATGCAGAGTATCTTCCCTTCTACTACAAAGTTTGGTATGGCAGCTTTGTTGCCGCACAAAGAATTGACAGTAGAGGTTCGGAACGATATTTTGACGGTTTTGGCAGATGGACAGTCTACGGCAAGTACTTATAGGGACAAGGTTCTGAAAACAGAAGATTCGGCAAGCGTGGCCTTAAAGTATAATGACATCATTGCTATGAAACGAGCGGAAAGATGTGCTTTGGTAAAAGGTATGGATGTGGTTTATATTTACCACGATACCATTGATGAAGCCAGCCACACTTCGGATATTGCTGTTTTTGCTGCGTGTGACAAGGCAATTTCAGAATTGAAGAATCTTGTGCGTATCATTGTAAATGAATTTGGCGGAACGAATATTTTAATTACGGCAGATCATGGATTTCTTTATACATACAGTCCTTTGAAGGAAGAGGACAAAGTAGATAAAAGAGGATTTTTTGATGTGGATGTAACAAACACTGACATTACAAAAAAAGAAAGTATCAAGCGATGTGTGGAGTATGGCAGAAGATATGCAATTATGCAGAAGGGTGTGCAACCAGATTACTTGATGCCTGTAAAATTCTTGGGCGGAAATACGGAATTCAATGGATTTGCACCGAGAGAAAGTATTCGTATCAAAATGAATGGCGGCGGTATGAATTTTGTGCATGGTGGTATCAGTTTGCAGGAAATGGTTGTTCCGGTGATTGAGTATCATTATCTCCGCAATGATTCTATGGAATATAGGCGAAATAAGCAGAAATATGATACCAAGCCGGTAACGGTCAATTTACTGTCCGCAAACCGTAAAATCAGCAATATGATTTTTTCGTTGAACTTCTATCAAAAAGATGCGGTCAGTACAAATCGTGAAGCAGCAACCTATCAAGTTTATTTTACAGATGAGGACGGCAAACAGATTAGTGATATTCAGAAGATTATTGCAGATAAGACCAGCGATAACGGTGCAGAAAGAACTTTCCGTTGTCAGTTTAATTTGAAATCTCTGAAATACAGCAATACAGCTACTTATTATCTGGTAATTGCAGATGAACAGGGATTACAGCTGCCACAGCGGGAGCCATTCCAGATTGACATCGCCTTTGCGGTGGACGAGTTTGATTTTTTTAATTAATGCCGCAGGAGGAGAGAAAGATGGAGCAATTTGCAGAGGGTGAAAGTACCCGTGAAGAAATAAAGAACAAGCTCCGTCAGAACTTTGACGGTAAGATTGTTCGGAAAGACCTGACAAAGAAAATTAAAGAAGGGGCGAATGTCCCAGTGTATGTTCTTGAGTTCTTGTTGGGACAGTATTGCAGTTCAGATGATGAGACGGTTATAGAGAAAGGCGTACAGAATGTGAAGCGTATTCTTGCTGACAACTTTGTACGCCCGGATGAATCACAGAAAATTTTGTCTCAGCTGCGTAAAAAAGGAAGTCACACAATCATTGATATGGTGACTGTTCGACTGGATATGAAAAAGGATTGCTTTTTTGCAGAGTTTTCTAATTTGGGCGTTGGTAATGTACCGATTGCCGATGAATATCCAGAAAAATTTGATCGCCTGCTCTGTGGCGGTATCTGGTGTATTGTTCAGCTGGATTATGAGGTTGAAGGCGACAATAATTTTGGCATTGAGGACATTGAGGGAAATCCGCTTCGTTCCAAACAGAAAAAGCAGAAAGATATTTCACCAATTAGTATCCGTAAGCTGACACCGATCCAGATGCCGCACATTGATATTGATGAACTAAAGCAGGGGCGAACAGCTTTTACGAAAAATGAATGGTTGGATATTCTTCTTCGTTCTATCGGCATGGAGCCAGATGAATTTACATACCGTGAGAAATGGTTGCTCTTGACCCGTATGATTCCATTAGTTGAGAATAACTTTAATCTTTGCGAGCTTGGACCGAGAAGTACCGGTAAATCTCATCTCTACAAAGAGATTTCTCCGAATAGTATCTTAATATCCGGTGGGCAGACGACAGTTGCAAATCTGTTTTACAATATGGGACGCAAAACGGTCGGACTGGTCGGCTTATGGGATTGTGTAGCCTTTGATGAAGTGGCAGGTATCAAGTTTAAAGATAAAGATGGCATTCAGATCATGAAGGATTATATGGCATCCGGATCTTTTGCCCGTGGCAAAGAAGAAAAAGCTGCTACTGCGTCCATGGTATTTGTGGGAAATATCAATCAGAGTGTGGATGTGCTGTTGAAAACCTCCAGTCTGTTTGCACCTTTCCCGCAGGAAATGGGAACAGATACAGCATTTCTTGATCGTATGCACTGTTATCTTCCTGGATGGGAGATACCGAAGTTCAGACCGGAGCATTTTACCGATGATTACGGTTTTATCAGTGACTATTTGGCAGAATTCATCCGAGAGCTTCGTAAGGAGCAGTATGGAGATGCACTTGACCACTACTTCCGCTTGGGGAGAAATCTGAATCAGCGTGATACAATTGCGGTTCGTCGTATGATAGACGGTTATCTGAAGTTGATGTACCCAAATGGTGAGTTTACTAAAGAAGAACTGGAAGAAATTATTCAGATTGCATTGGAAATGCGTCGCCGTGTCAAGGAGCAATTGAAGAAGCTGGGTGGTATGGAGTTTTATGATGTGAACTTCTCCTATATAGATTTAGAAGATATGTCAGAACATTATGTTTCTGTACCAGAACAGGGTGGCGGTAAGCTGATACCGGATGGAATGTGTAACCCGGGGCAGATTTATACCGTATCCAGAGGAAAAAGCGGCATGATTGGTGTATTCCGTTTGGAAAGTCAGATGCTTCCGGGCAATGGCAAAATTGAACGGACTGGCTTAGGCAGCGATTCTAAATGCAAGGAAGCGGTGAACACGGCATTTAATTATCTGAAAGCCAACGGCAATCGGATCAGTGGCGCTATCAGTACTTCAACCAAAGACTATATCATCAACTATCAGGATTTACAGGGAATTGGTATGACAGACAAATTGGCACTTCCAACATTAATTGCACTTTGTTCGATTGCCCTTGGAAAGCCTGTTGTCAGCAACTTGGCAGTGTTGGGAGATATAACAATTAGTGGTACAATGATAAAGGTGGATGAACTTGCCAATACACTTCAGGTGTGTCTGGATAGCGGCGCAAAGAAGGTGCTGATTCCGAGTACCTCGTTTGTTGATTTCGCAAGTGTTCCGGCTGATCTGATGAGTGCATTTCAGCTGATTCCGTACCAGAGTGCGGAAGATGCGGTGTTTAAGGCATTGGGGGTAGAATGATTGAAGAAAGACTTAATTAAACTTATAGATTCACGAAAAGAAATAGAAAAAATGTTTCATCCGTTTGGTGGCGGTATGGGAACATCCTTTGAACGGATCAGTGATGTGCCTGAATTCCAAAATTGGCTTCAAGAGATAAAATTGGAATTACAGGGAATTTATGATCGAACTCATGACACTTTTGTGTGGGAAACTATCAATTTCTGTGGCAAGCGTCTGGATGGTTTTACGGAGAAAAAGTATTTTATTGAGCTTGTCGGAAAACTTCAGGCTATTAGAAAAAATATTGATAAATATTATCCGGACGAGGAGAAAGAGTCAGGATTGTCACATTCACAAGGAGGTGCTTCTGGTATGAAAAAGAAACCGCTTATATTTATAAGTCATTCTTCTAAGAATAAGGATCAAGTTGCAAAAATTGCGGATTTACTTCGTTCAATCAATTTAAGTCCTCGCAGAGATATTTTTTGTAGCTCCCTACCAGGATATGGAATACCAAATGGAGCCAATATTTTTGACTTTTTAAGGGAACGGTTCCTTAATTATGACTTGCATATTATTTTCGTACATTCGCCAGAATATTACGAAAGCCCAGTCAGCTTAAATGAAATGGGCGCAGCATGGGTACTAAGAGCCAATGCAACTTCACTTCTTCTTCCTGGTTTTGATTTTTCTGGAATGAAAGGTGTAATTGGAAGTGACTGCATTGCTATTAAGTTAGATGGTGATCGTTCAGAAGTAAAAGATCGCCTAAATCAGTTGAGACGGGAATTAGAATCAGAATTTGATATTTCAGATAATGAAGATATTATTTGGGAAGAAGCAAGGGACAAGTTCATCAGTGAAATAAATGGCGATGTATCAACCAAAAATGAGAATATCAGTGCTACACCTGCCTTAATTACAGAGGAAATGAAGCAACTCCTTAAAAAAGTGGCAGATGCACCGGGAGGGCAGATTCTGATAACTTCAGATTTGGAATCAGGTACATATATTCAAATTGGCAGCGAAGTAGTTGCTAAGGAGTATCCAGATAGACGTGAATATGCTGTTTGGGAAGAGGCGCTTAATGCTTGTTTGAAAGAAAAATATATTGAAAGAAAAAGCGAAGAAATTTGTGTAATTACAAATGCGGGCTATAAAGTAGTTGAGTGATGAAAAATACATATAGTAGAAGAGCATTAGATTAAAAAAAGAATAGTAGCTCCCCATTATTGGAATATTGTCCAGTTTTGGGGAGCATTGTATTTGCTATATTCGCCATTTTTTCTTAGGTTCATATTTCCCACACCCATCACAGGTCTGTGGCCAGTTGATTTTCCATTCAAAATATTCATCTCTGGTAATCTCACCGGATTTCAGTTCATCCATCCGAACCACCCATTCTTTCAAAAAATCATTCAGAACTCCATAGTTAAACCACATACAGACAGGAGCATGGACAGGCCAGCTATCATTGTCATGGTAGTAAACGGAAGTGTCAGCTACTTCATTGCATTTCTCACCAGGAAATTTCCGAGGGAGAAGCAGATGCAATGCTGATGGATTAAATTCATCCAGCCAGAAAAGCAGTTCCATCATTTCGGAAGCGTCACGTCCAGCGGTATCATAGAGGGTATAAGGATTGACATCAAGAGCCTGTGCCATTTTATCGACCAGATCTTTTTTGGGAACACGAACGCCTTTTTCATATTGTACAATTCTATGCTGATCGGTCAGTCCGATTTTCTCTGACAGTTCTTTTTGTGTCATTTTCCGGAATGTCCGGATTTTTTTTAATTTCAGATTAAAATTCATAAAGTCACCTCTGCATTAGTCCTGATAAACATCCATTGAAGATAGTAAAATCAAGAAATGAATAACTATTTGTCCATATTATAACACAAACTAGCAGAAAATCAATGAAAAAGAGTACAAAAAAGAACCTAAAACGCATGAGGTGCTATTGACATTAGCAGTAACGGGGGATATAATGGCATTAAATCAAATGGGTACAAAAATGTATACCTGCAAAACTTTTGATTATTGAACCTTGAAAATTGAATGAGCTGTATGGGTGCCTTTCGGGCTTAAAGGTAACACAGGATTCCACCGCTGTATCAGAGAGTAGTATGTGGAAACCGAAGATACTCCGGCAACGGCTGGTATGCTTGAGAAGAAGCTGCCAGTATTCAGAAAGATTTCTGATAGAGGTCAATTGTAACGTTGACACCGCCATATACAAATGGAAGCCAACACGCCGAACAGAATGGAAAATCATCGTAAGAAGTCTAAACAAAAAGTAGAGTGTACTGACAACGGGCATAACCGCTGTCTCGGAGGTGATGCAGAAGAATACGGAGGAAAGGAGGTATGTGCATCATGAGAAAAACAACAGAGTATAAGACTGAGAATCGTCTGGCGGTAGATATTGAAGGATTAATGGCAATGTTATCCTGCGGAGAAGTAACTGCAAAGAAAATTGCAGATTATGCAGAAGCAAGAGTGATTATTGGAAGACGTGTTCTTTATAACGTGGATAAGATAAAAAAATATCTTGATGCAATGGCAGTGTAATGAAAGATGAGAAGATAAAATACAACAACTTTCCTTCGGAATGAAAAGCAAAAAAGGGAAAATATTCCTGTAAAACAGGCAAATAAAAATTAGCATTTTGCAGGAATTTACCCTTGGAAATCATAAAATATTATGTTAATCTGTGAGCAGATATCAGACAGTATATGACTGATACCGACAGGACAAAAATCATTCCGAATAACGAAAAATGAAGTGAAAGGAATGATTGATATGGCAAGAAAAGATAATAAAGGCAGAAATTTAAAAACAGGTGAATACCAGCGTCCTGATGGACGTTATGAGTATCGCTACAAAGATGAAATTACCGGAAAGCGTAATTCGGTTTATGCAGCTGATTTGGCGAGTTTACGAGAAATGGAAAAGAAGATCAATAAGGATATGGATGATCTGCTTATTACAGATGCATCAGTCAAGAAGCTGACTGTGAATACGTTGTTTGAGCGATACATGGCAACAAAGAATATCAAGGAAAGAACGAAGAAGAATTATATCCGTATGTGGGATTACCGGATACGAAATACTCTTGGAAACATTCGTGTTGTGGATTTCAAGACATCACATGTAAGGACGTTCTTTTCCGCATTGTCAGATGAAGGACTGGCACACAGTACGATCAAAGGTCTTTATGGCTTATTGAATCCCAGTTTTGAACTGGCAGTGGAAGATGGGATTATCCGTAAGAATCCGGTAACAGGAACACTTGGAGATTATGGGGCTCCGGCAAAAGAGAAGGAAGCACTGACACTGGAACAGCAGGAAAAACTTCTGAAGTTTGTTGAACAGAGTAATGTGTATAAGCCTCATCTTCCAATGATGCAGGTTATGTTTGGGGCTTGCTTGAGAGTGAGTGAAACCATCGGCTTAACCTGGTCAGATGTGGATATGAAGAACCGGGAGATCCATGTAGGTGGACAGCTTGTGTATTATGAAGGTGATGACGGATATTGTTTCCATGATTCAGAAACCAAAACGGATGCGGGAATCAGAGATATTCCTATGACACAGATGGTATATGATGCGTTCCGTAAACAGAGAGAGCTGAACCTGATGCTTGGTTTGCAGAGCAATGTGGAGATCGGTGGACGCAGTGGATTCATTTTCAATACAAAGCATGGACGTCCGATCATGCCGGCGGGAGTGAACAGCTTTCTGAAAAATATTGTCAATGCCTATAATAAAAAAGAAAGCAAACTGGCAGAAGAAGAGAAGCGAGAGCCGGAGCTGATGCCTCCTATTTCATCGCATACCCTTCGTCATACGGGATGTACTAGACTGGGTGAGAATAATGTCAATCCCAAAGTTATGCAGTATGTGATGGGCCATTCAGATGCACAGATCACAATGAATGTCTATAATCATATTGCTGAGAAGTCTCACGTGGAGAATGAGATGTCTAAAATGAACCTGCCGGAAACTGTACCTGCTGTGGTATAAACCAGATGTCGTTGTCGTAAAATGTGGTAAGAAAATCAGACAAATATATTTTTCAAAAGATTTGTCGTAAAAATGTGGTCAAATCAAGAAAATCGAGTGCGAAAGCAAGTGAAAAATCCCTGTGAAGCCCATAAAATCAAGGCTTCACAAAATCTTCACAAAAAAATTAGCACTCACCTCTTGACAGTGCTAACAATAAGTGTTATATTACAGCTAGAACAAAGGAAGAGGGATAAAGAGATAAGAAGATTGAAAGAAAATCTCTTAGATATCCTCCATACCAGCCGGGTTCAGTACTTAACAAGTTAGTTGATATAGATTATAAAGAAAAGGGAGAGATGACTTATGTTAATGCCTAGTATTTTTGGAGAAAGTTTATTTGATGATTTCTTTACACCGTTCTATTACGATGACAAAGATGAGAAGAAAGCAGAGAAGAAGCTGTATGGACACAGAGCACAGAACCTTCTGAAAACAGATATCAAAGAAACCAAGGAAGGTTATGAACTGATCATTGATGTACCTGGATTTAAGAAAGAGGAAGTTAAAGTGGCTCTGAAAGATGGTTATCTGACCGTCAGTGCAGCCAAAGGTCTTGATGAAGAGCAGGATGACAAGAAGACAGGACGTTACATCAGACGTGAACGTTATGCAGGAGCATGCGAGAGAAGCTTTTATGTAGGTGAAGATGTTACACAGGAAGACATCAAAGGTGAATACAAACACGGTATCCTGAAACTGTTTGTTCCGAAGAAAGAAGCAAAACCGGTTTCCAATGATCCGAAATATATTACCATTGAATAATCAGTAATTGATTTGATCAGATTCCCGTCAGACAATATCTGACCGCTAAAAAGATCGTGGTGCTGCCCGGAGACTTCGGGCAGTACCCTTAAATATAGATTTGCAGGCAACAGTCGAAAGACTTGTATATAGATTTTTTATCATAAAAGGAGAGATGACTTATGTTAATGCCTAGTATTTTTGGAGAAAACTTATTTGATGATGATTGGATGAACTTCCCGTTTAACGATGAGTTTTGGGGCAAGAAGAATCCGCTTTATGGTAAACATGCACAGAACATGATGAAAACAGATATCCGTGAAACAGACGGCAGCTATGAACTGGATGTCGATCTTCCGGGATTTAAGAAAGATGAGATTAAGGTTCAGCTGAAAGATGGTTATCTGACACTGGCAGCAGCCAAGGGTCTTGACAAAGATGAGAAAGATAAAGAAGGCAATTACATCAGACGTGAACGTTATGCAGGAACCTTAAGCAGAAGCTTCTATGTTGGTGATGCAGTCAGCGAGGAAGATATCCACGCGAAATATGAAGACGGTATTCTGAAACTTTCCGTTCCGAAGAAAGCACCGAAAGCCGTTGAGAAAAATGGTTACATCGCAATCGAAGGTTAAACCTCCATTGCTTATTCTCCCCCACATATACATGGCCGGGATCCGAAAGGATCCCGGTTTTTTGTGTGAGTTTACAAAAAGTTTCGTTGACCAGACGAGAAAGTTTTGTTAAGATTAGAACATAAAGAGCTAAAAAGAAAGGGCGATGCAGAAAAGTTATTTATCTGTACAGAAGATAAAACTTTCTGAATGAAACAGAAAGTGAAAATACATTCCGATAATTCCTTTAAGAAACGGTATTTAAAGAAGGTGGCTTATATGAAAGAATAATTTCTGAAATGGAGGAAAGAATTGGTATGTGTGATACATTGGATAAATTGAGTTTGGAAAGAAAGACAGAAGAATCTTCTGGAAAATGGGCATCATCAAATAAAGTTCTTGTTGCGAGAGATGTAGAGGGACATAAGTTTGTTGTAATTCCTCAGGTGATTTTTAAAGGAAAGCGAAGTATTTCATGGAAAGAAGTAGAGAAGTACTTGATTCGTTATATTGGATATATATTTCAAGTACTGGAAACGGAAGATTTGATTTCGGTTGACAGGATGTTTGTTAATGAGTATACAGGATCAAATTATACAAACAAGTTAAGAGGAGCATTACCTAAAGTAAAGGCAAATATGTCACAAGGGATTCCTCAAATGATTGAAATTGCAACAGACAGGCGTTGGAAGAAAGATTTCGAAAGTAAACATAAGAAACGAGCTATAAATGGCTGGTATCGTTATAATACACGCTTTGCAATGCCAGTGACAAATGAGCAGGGAGAAATTGTAGAATATAATGTATATCAGGCTGTGCTTATTGTCAGGTGCTCGGCAGATGAGAAACTATATTTGTATGATATCCAGAATATAAAAAAAGAAACGAGATACCCATCATGGATTGGAAAATCAGATGGTCAGAAACCCGTTTCTAGTATTAATATAAACTAAAAGAACAAAAGATGCAAGTATATATTTAGATTTTGAAGAAGAACCGTAACTGTTCACAGGTAGTATCCCGCGAGGTGTTTTGCCATGAATAATGGCAAAATCCCGAGACATACGGGGCAAAATGCCATCACCGAAGGTGATTTGGAATGCATTTTGACCAAGTTGCTGTGAACGGAGTGAACAGTAACGAAGAACCTAGGCTCTGTGGCTATGGGCAGTCCCGCATATATCATCTTTGTTTGATATATGCGGGATTTTGTGCTAAGATAATCCCCGGAAAGTGAGTGGATATAAATGAAAAAGAGTTCAACTTTACGGGTGATCTTCTACGTTGTGGGGCTTCTTGTCTTGGCGTTGGGAATCATTCTGAATACGAAATCAGGGCTTGGCGTTTCGCCGATCATCTCGGTATCTTATAGTATTTCTACTATATGGAATTTCAATTTTGGCAACATGACATTTGTACTGTATACAGTTTTTGTGATCGTGGAAATGATCCTGCATACGATCTGGAATCGCAGAGAGGCGGCGAAGGAAAGCGCAGCATTAAAACCGGCGGCAAGGAAATCGCTTCCTCTTATCCTTGGAATGGATCTTCTGCAGCTTCCGCTGAGTCTGATCTTTACCAGATTCATGAACCTGTTTTCTGCGTGGATTCCGGCACCATCACATGGATTTGCTTCACAGCTTCTTGTTCTGGCAGGAGGCATTATCTGCACAGGAATCGGAGCGGCAATGTCTCTGAATATGCGCATCATTCCAAATCCAGGCGACGGTATCGTACAGGCGATTGCAGATTTTATCCACAAACCGGTTGGTTTTACTAAGAATTGTTTTGACCTTTTTAACATCTGCATTACAATCAGTGTGGGAATGATCTTTGCACATAAGCTGGTTGGAGTGGGAATCGGAACCGTGGTTGCGGTACTTGGTGTTGGACGTGTGATCGCATTATTTAATCATTTCTTTATGAAGAAGATGATCGAGGCGGCAGGAGTTGAGTATTAAATATGATGGAAGGGAACATCAAAAATATTTCATAAAATAAACCTGAATTATTCACGGCTTTGTCGTGAAAGTGGCTGAAAGCCACATAGTTACTGTATTTTAATTGCACATTGCTTTTCACTTATTAAGTGAATGAAAAAAGAGCATCCATTTGTGGTAAAATTAAGGTGTTCAAAGTCTTAACAATCCCAAACAAAGGAGCCCTTTATGAGTATTGTAAACACCTTTTCACTTCAAAGCAATAGGCAAATTAAAATAAATTTTGATGGAGGTGATCTATCCTCCGATGCAGGTCTTCTTTTGATAAAAGAATTCGCTGCAAAGATCGGCTTTACAAAGCTGATCAAAAAGAAGTTTAAAACCAATGATAAGTCTATCCGGTTTCACAAAGACCATGAAAACTTATTACAGATGATCTATCAGATCATCTCTGCATATTTTCAGGATGACTGTGCGGATGAACTGACTCTGGATCCTGTTTTCAATGTCATTCTTGATAAAGAAAGTCTGGCATTGCAGCCAACATTATCAAGATTTTTCAACCGTATGGATGAAGATACTCTGGTACAGTTTGATGACATTGATAAAAATCTTAGGGATATCATTTATTTCATAAAATGCCCGGAGCATGTGCTTCTGGATTTAGACAGTACTCTTTTTGGTACTTATGGCAGGCAGGAAGGAGAAGGATTCAACTTCCATTATCAGGCACATGGCATCCATTACTATGCTATGACGGACTGACTGGAGACCTGATAAAAGCGGAACTCCGAGATGGAACGCTCCATTGCAGCAATGGGGCAGAGAGCGGCAGATCTTATTCTTGAAGATATAGAAGCTGCTAAAGATAATAAGCCAAGTGTTCAACATATGGTATTTGGTACGAAATTGATGGAGAGAGAGACGACATAAAATAAAAGAATCAGGAGAAGAAAAATGAATCAGAAGGATTTTAAGGACAAAAGCGAATTGCAGATTTTTCTGTCGTATTTTAAACCACACAGAAAACTGTTTTTCCTGGATATGGTGTGTGCATTGGCGATTGCAATGATCGATCTGGCATTTCCGTTTATTTCCAGATGGTGTATGTACAAACTTTTGCCGGATAACGCGTGGAGAACATTCTGGACGGTAATGGCGGTGGTGTTCTGTGCCTATATTTTGCGGTCAGTTTTTACTTATATTATTACCTACTGGGGACATACATTTGGTGTTCGGATAGAGACGGATTTCAGGCGTGATCTGTTTCAGCATATTCAGGAACTGAGTTATGCATATTTTGATAATGCCCGCGTGGGACAGCTGATGAGCCAGCTCACATCGGAACTTTTTGATATTACAGAGTTTGCACATCATGCGCCGGAGGATATTTTTATTTCTACGGTGACGATTATAGGTGCATTGATCATTATGTTTACGATCCAGTGGAAACTGGCACTGGTGATCGCGGTAACGATTCCGATTTTTCTCATTGTTGTGTGGAAATGCCGTTTTTCTATGCAGAACGCATCTCGTAATGTAAAAAAAGAAATGGCAGCGATCAACACAGATTTTGAATCTGGACTTTCTGGTCTTCGTACTGCAAAGGCATTTGCAAATGAAGAAAAAGAGCTTGACAAATTTGACTCTGCAAATTTAAGTTATCGCGATTCTAAAGCGGATTTTTACAGAGCTATGGGTCGATTTAATGCAGTAATGGAATTTTTTATGTGCATTCTTTCAGCAATCGTAATTGCAGTTGGAGGTGCCCTGATTATGTCGGACCAGCTGAATATTATTGATCTGATCACATTCAGCCTGTATGTTTCAACTTTTGTGAATCCAGTAAGAAAGCTTTCGACGACAGTGGAACTGATTGCGAATGGAACTGCCAGCCTACATAGATATGTGCAATTGATGAGAACAGAAGCGATGCTGAAAGATGCTCCGGATGCAGTAGAACTTCAGAAGGTAGAAGGAAAGATTGATATTGAGCATGTGGGATTTTCCTATGAAGGTGACCATGAGGTGCTCCAAGATGTCTCACTTCATATTGTTCCGGGTGAAACGATTGCGTTTGTCGGATCTTCGGGTGGCGGCAAGACAACACTCAGTCAGCTGATCCCGAGGTTTTATGATGTGACTGAAGGAAGGATTTCTGTTGATGGTGTGGATGTGCGAAAGGCAACACAGGAATCTCTGCATAAAAATATTGGTGTGGTGCAGCAGGATGTCTTTCTTTTTGCAGACAGCATTGCAGAAAATATTCGTTACGGGAAACTGGATGCGACAATGGATGAGATCATCCGGGCCGCAAAGATGGCAGAGATTTATGATGACATCATGGAAATGCCAAAAGGTTTTGATACGAATGTCGGAGAGAGGGGCGTTCTTCTTTCTGGCGGGCAGAAGCAGAGAATTTCTATCGCACGTATTTTCCTGAAAAATCCGCCGATTTTGATTCTTGATGAAGCTACTTCCGCATTGGACAGTGTGACGGAAGCGAAAATTCAGGAAACTTTTGAGAAACTAGCAGCTGGAAGAACAACGATTATCATTGCACACAGGCTGTCTACTGTGAAAAATGCGGATAATATTGCTGTCATCGAGCAGGGGCAGATTGTCGAAAATGGAACTCATGAAGAACTGATGCAGAAAGATGGTATTTATGCTTCTTTGGTTCATACGCAGGAGTTAAAAGAGTGAGATTTACAGCGGACGGTTATGCTGAATTATATGTATAAACATAAAAATTCTGCTTGCATTTAATTGAAGAAAAGGACTGAACCCCAAAGCAAAATATGGTTGCTTTGGGGTTTCCTATTTGAAATTATAAAGACTCATCAGTAGCAATAGTAATTGGAATTTCGATATTCTCCGGTGGGCAGATATTTTTGATCAGATATTCAAATAAAGTTTTTACTAATTGATAACCCTGTTGAACAGGATTCTGTCCAAGAGCGAAATCAACAGTGCCTTGTTTGAGAAGGCGGACAGTATCAGGAGTAATATCATGGCAGATGATCTTTACCTGAGGTGATTTCTCTGCTACTTCCAATGCACTTACAACTCCTGTAACCCCACCACTTGTTAAATAAATAGCACCCAGATCCGGGTAATTATTACAATATTCTAATGTGATGCGGAAAGCATCTTCTTTTTTATCCTGATTTTCCTGTATATCAAGAATTTTGAAGTTTGAATCAACTTCTGCAAGTTTGTCCTGAAATCCACTTAAACGGTCCTGATGGCAGGATAGATTGCGAGAACTGATAATAACACCGACTTGAGTACCTGGTGGGCAAATCTTGTTTAAGAGTCCGGCAGCTGTACGACCTCCTTTATAATGATCCTGGCCTATGAAAGATAAATGATGGATTCCTTCTACTCTTGAGTTAAATGTGATAACTGCCATCTGGTTCTCGATCAGATGATTGACTCTGGAAAAAATTTGTGGATCATCCAGGGGAAAAACAGCCATACCACTGACATTCATATCAACAAGTTCGTTAACAATACTTAATTGTTCAGCAGGTTCCAGGGTTGTCATCATTTTTGTAATCACTTCAAGGCCAAACGCAGAAAATTCTTTCTGCGCAGTCTGAATTCCCTCGAGAAGCTCCAGTACAAACGGGTTATAATCTGGAGTAAGAATAATACCGATTTTAATCGGATTATTGCTGTGGACGAGGGCTTTTCCAATAAAATTAGGCTGATAATGCAGTTCAGCTGCAATTTTGAGAACTTTCTCTCTTGTGGAGTCTTTAACTCCGGGACGATTATTAAGAACTTTATCTACAGTTCCTCTGGATACATTGGCCAATGCGGCAATTTCTTTAATTGTTACGGGCATACGTGTACTCCTTCTATAAAAAAATATTGCATCTTAAGCTCTGCTTTTTTACCAAAGTGGCAAAGTGAGAAATATCCATTGCACGGATAATCAATGAAATTTAATTATAGATAGAGTTTAACATGATTTTAGGCAGATGTCTATAGTATTAATAAAAAAGTTGCACGAGCACAAAATAAAGATGAAGATTCATATAGAAAACGGAATAAATATATAATATGCACAAAAATATAAATAAAAATATATGAATTTTAAACTATTGATTACAAGAAATGAATGTGATACTATTTAAACATCAAAAAGAGCACGAGCACATAAAACAGAATACAAGAAAAATAAAGAAATGGTATAAAGAAATATACTATTTTAAAAAGCAAATAAATGTGCACGAGCACATAAATAAAAAGATTAGGAAAAGAGGTATATGGATTATGAAATTTGGAGCGTTATATTCTTATTGGGGACATGAATGGAAATGCGATTATATCGAAACAGCAAAGAGGATGCATGCATGTGGGTGTGAAGTACTTGAAGTTGGAGCGCCACATCTTTTGGAAATGACCGATGATCAGTTAAAAGAACTGAAAACTACCTGTGATGAGCTTGAAATGGAGATTACTTCTAATATCGGACCTTCCAAAGAATATGACCTGGCTTCCGAAGATCCGGCAGTTCGTGCCAATGGTGTAAAATATCTCACAGATATCCTCAGAGCAATGAAAAAGATCGGATCTAAATCTCTGGTTGGTGCAATGTATTCTTACTGGCCGTGCAAAGATTTTAAATATGATGATAAAGAGGGAGCATGGGAAAGAAGTATCCAGGGAATGAAAGAAGTTGCTAAGGTCGCAGAAGAACTTGATATTGAGTGCTGCCTGGAAGTTCTCAACAGATTCGAAACTTACATTATGACAAGCTGTGAAGAAGCTGTGGAATACTGCAAGAGAGTTGGAAGTAAAAATGTCAACATTCTTTTGGACACTTTTCATATGAATATTGAAGAAGATAATCTTCCGGATGCAATCAGAAAAGCAGGCCCGCTTCTGGGACACTTCCATGTAGGAGAAGGAAATCGAAAACTTCCTGGAATGAGTAAAGGTTCTATGCCGTGGGAGGAAATGGGAAAAGCGTTGAGAGAGATTGGATATAACAAAGCAGTTGTTGCAGAGCCGTTCCTTCTGCCAGGAGGAAGTGTTGGAGCTGATATTAAGGTTTGGAGAGATCTGAGCAATGGAGCTGATGAGGCACAGATGGATAGATATCTGACAGAATCTATGACATTCCTGAAAGAAAAATTTAACGGATAAGAGGTACTGATATGGCTGAGATAGTAATTATGGGAGAACTGCTCGTTGAGATCATGCGTGCAGAAGAAGATGTACAGTTATACGAAACCGGAAAATATTTCAGAGGACCGTTTCCAAGTGGAGCACCTGGGATTTTTGTCAGTACAGCAGCAAGGCTGGGACATAGCGCATCAATCATTTCAGGAGTAGGAAATGATGACTTTGGAAAAAATATTCTGGATCGGTTGAAAGAAGTCGGAGTAGACTGCAGCAGAATTCTGGTAAGTAATGAAGCTTCTACAGGAGCTGCATTTGTAACCTATTTCAAAAATGGTGACAGAAAATTTATTTTCCATATCAATCATACACCGGCTGTAGCAGCCAAAGCTCCAGAAAAAACAGATGACTTTAACGATACGAAATATTTTCATGTGATGGGATGTTCTTTAATGGCATCCGTAGAATTTGGAAAAGAAGTTGTAAAGACCATGCACATGTTGAAGGAAAAAGGAGCAAAAGTCAGCTTCGATCCAAATGTCAGACTGGAAATGCTGAAGGAGCCGGAGGCAATGGAAGTTGTGAAACAGGTTTACAGGGAAGCAAATATTTTTATGCCTGGAGTATCTGAATTGAAAATGATCACCGGAGAAGAGAATCTGGAAAACGCAATCAAAAAGGTGTTTGATGACAATAAAAATATGGAACTTTTAGTCCTGAAAAATAGTTCCAAAGGATCTGAAATCTATGGACCTGATGGCTTGCTGGAAAAGGTCGGAGTATATCCTGTAACACAGGTAGATGCTACGGGAGCAGGAGACAGCTATGATGCAGCATTTATCTGCGGTCTTGCCGAAGGAAAAAATGTAAAAGAAGCAGCGCAGATGGGTGCAGCAGCCGGAGCACTGAATGCAGCAGCATTTGGACCAATGGAAGGCGACATTTCCAGAGAAACTGTTGAAGAAATGATTAAGCTGCATGAAAAATAGTAGGAGGGATAACATGGGAAATTATCGCTTGGAAGTGCGAAATTTACATAAACGTTTTCCTGGAGTATATGCAATTAAAGGGGTAAGTTTTCAGGTAGCGCCGGGCGAAGTTCATGCTCTGGTAGGCGAAAATGGTGCTGGAAAATCAACTTTAATGAAGATGATCACAGGAGAATATACTCCTGATGAGGGTGAGATTTTTCATAATGGTGAACAGATAAAACCGAAATCAATTGCTGATTCACAGAAAACAGGTATATCTATGATCCATCAGGAATTAGCACCTCTTCCGGATATGACAATTGCGGATAATATATTCCTGGGTCAGGAGATCATGAAAGGAAAATTCCTGAATGATCGCGAAATGATTGAACAGACAAAAGGTATTCTTCGTGAATATGGAATGGATTTTGATCCTAAATTAAAGGTCGGAAGCTTAAGTGTAGCGCAGATTCAGATGCTTGAAATCATTAAGGCAGTAAGAAAGAATGCCGATATCATTATTATGGATGAACCTACATCTTCTCTGTCAGATGAAGAATCTCAGAAACTTTTTAAGATAATAAAAGAACTGACAGATAAAGGAGTTTCCATTATTTATATCTCACATCGTCTGGAAGAAATTCTGAAGCTGACAGACAGGATTACAGTTCTTCGAGATGGAGAGTATATTAAGACGGTTGATGCGAAAGGCGTTACACAGAATGAACTGGTAGAGATGATGGTAGGACGAAGCCTGGATCAGATCTATCCGAAGGAGAAAGTCTGTATGGGAGATGTGGTGTTCGAAGCCAAGAATCTCAGCAGAAAAGGTGTTTTTGATGATATCAGTTTTCAGGTTCATGCAGGGGAAATTGTTGGATTCTCGGGGCTGGTAGGTGCCGGACGAAGTGAGATCATGAATGCTGTCTTCGGACTGGACAAATTAGATAGTGGACAGATTTTTATGGACGGTCAGGAAATAAAGGTAAGATCGCCACAGGAAGCTATAAAAAATAAGATTGCACTGGTAAGTGAAGACAGAAAAATATACGGTCTGGTGCTATGTAGATCTATAAAAGAAAATATATCACTTCCTAATCTGCCGAAATTACACAAAAATCTGTTTATCAATTCTACAAAAGAAAAAAATGCAGTAGAGGATTACAGAAAGTCATTGGGAATTAAGTGTGCAACGACAAATGTTGCCGTAGGTACTTTATCCGGTGGAAACCAGCAGAAAGTAGTCCTGGCAAAATGGCTCCAATCAGAACCTAAATTATTGATATTAGATGAGCCGACGAGAGGAATTGATGTAGGTGCAAAATTTGAAATCTATAAAATGATGGTGGAATTAGCGAAAAAAGGTATTGCAATTATCATGATTTCATCAGAACTTCCTGAGGTAATGGGAATGAGCGACAGAATTATGGTAGTGTCAAAAGGCAGAATTACCGGAACTTATACAAAAGATGAAATTGACGCGGGCTCTGTCACACAAAATAATCTGCTTAGCAGTGCGTTACAGGAAGTGTAGGAGGTAAATATGAAACGTAAAGTTTTTGATGCAGAATTTATAAGAAAATATGGAATATTGATGGTTCTGGTCATTATGTGGGTAATCATGCTGGCGGTATCTCCTACATTCAGAACGGTATCTAATGCGGTTAATATTCTTCGCCAGGTTGCAGTGAATGGAATACTGGCTATTGGAATGACATTTGTTATCATGACAGGCGGCATTGACCTGACAGTAGGTTCTCTGGTTGCTGTTGCAGGCGTTATCAGCGGAAGTATACTGGTTGTACATCCGGAGCAGGTAATTTTGGCTGTGCTTGCAGGAATCGTAGTCTGTGGTTTGTTTGGTGCAATGAATGGATTTTTTGTAGCATATATGGAAGTTCCTGCGTTTGTAGCAACTCTGGCAGGAATGACAATTGCAAGAGGATTTGCCTATGTTTATTCAGATGGAAAGCCATATACATTAAATTCTCCGAAGTTCAGAATCATAGGCCAGGGTATGGCTCCGATCATTATTTTTCTGGCTATCTTACTGATCTGTCATATCGTACTTTCAAAAATGAAATTTGGACGTTACATTTATGCAACTGGCGGTAATATAAAAGCAGCAGAAGCATCTGGCGTAAATACAAAAAAAATACTTATGAAAGTGTATATTCTGGCAGGTACTCTTTCTGGTATTGCAGGTATTGTCCTGGCTTCAAGAACAAATTCCGGTCAGCCTGCAGTTGGAACCGGTTTTGAAACAGATGCGATCGCAGCGGCTGTAATCGGTGGAACAAGTATGACAGGTGGAATTGGAACAATACCGGGAACTCTGGTAGGTATTCTGATCATTGGAACATTAAATAACAGCTTAAACCTTTTAAATGTATCTTCCTATTATCAGCAGATCATTAAAGGAATCATTATATTAGGTGCAGTATGTTTTGATATCGTATCAAAGAAAATTCAAAATAAATAAAACGAAAGAAAGAGGGAAAAACAATGAAAGCAAGAAAGGTAATGGCAATTTTAACAGCAGTATGTATGAGCGTATCTATGGCAGGCGTAGTGAGTGCGGCAGAAGAGAACAGCGGTGCAGATCCATCTACAATTGAAAAGGCGGCAGAAGATTCCAGTGTAAAAATTGGAGTTCTCATGAAGACAATGTCTGATGCTTATTCCAACAAATTAGGTACTGCAATTCAGGATTATGTAGAAAAGAATTATCCGAATGCAGAATTATATCTGATGGATGGACAGGCAGATATTGCGAAACAGATTTCTCAGGCAGAGGATATTATTGCGAAACAGGTAGACGTAATTATCCTGAATCCACAGGATGCGGATGGTTCTGCACAGGTACTTACTCTGGCAGCAGATGCTGATATTCCGGTGGTAGAAGTTAACACGGAGACGACAAGTACAGATTATGTATCTTATGTAGGTTCCAATGACTCTGAGGCCGGAGAAATGATGGGAAATTATGTAATGGAACAGTTAGGGGATGGCGGTCAGTATGCAATTCTTGAGGGCGAAATGGGTCAGAGTGCACAGTTGCTTCGTTATCAGGGATTAGAGGAGACTATTTTAAAAGATGATAAATATGAGTGTGTTGGTACATTGTCTGCGAGCTGGCAGCGTGATAAGGCAATGTCTACTACAGAAGACTGGATTGGAAAATATCCGGATCTGAAAGCTGTTATCTGCGAAAATGATGATATGTCCATGGGCGCATTACAGGCAGCGGAAGCAGAAGGTAAAGACCTTGTTATCATTGGTGTAGATGGAATCAGTGATGCACTTCAGGCTGTAAAGGACGGAAGACTTTCTGCAAGTGTACTTCAGGATGCAGATGGACAGGCAAGTGCAGTAATTGATGTTGCAGTAAAAGTTGGTGTTGGTGAGGAAGTAGAATCAAGATATAATGTACCATTCCAGTTAATTACTGCTGACAATGTTGATGATTATTTAGAATAATTTGCAGAAATCCGCTTGAATAATTATATGGAGGAAATAATCTCATGTCACTGGTTACAACAAAAGAATTATTATTAAAAGCTCAGGAGGGTCATTATGCAATTGGAGCTTTTAATGTAGAAAATATGGAGATGGTTCAGGCAGTAGTGGCAGCAGCAGAAGAATTAAATGCACCTGTTATTATGCAGACGACGCCTTCTACTGTGAAATATGCAGATGTAGATTACTTTTTTGCAAATGTGGCAACGGCGGCTAAAAAAGCCAAAGTTCCGGTCGTGATGCACCTGGATCATGGAAACAGTTTTGATCTGGCTATGAAAGCGTATCGTGCCGGTTACACCTCCATTATGATCGATGGGTCACATGAAAACTTTGAGGATAATATAAAAGTAACAAAATCTGTTGTAGATGCCTGCCACTCTGCAGGTGTTCCAGTAGAAGCAGAGCTTGGAAAAGTTGGCGGCAAGGAAGATGATCTGGAGGGCGGTGATGGAAATCCATATACAGTTCCTTCTGAGGCAGTTGAGTTTGTAAATGCGACAGGTGTGGATTCTCTTGCCGTTGCGATTGGAACGGCACATGGTGTATACAAGGGAACTCCGAAACTTGATGTAGACAGACTCAGTGAGATCAGAGAAGTCGTATCCATTCCGCTTGTTCTTCATGGTACCTCCGGCGTACCGGATGATGCAGTAAAAGAATGCATCAGTCGTGGAATCTGCAAGGTAAATTATGCAACAGATTTACGTATTGCTTTTACAAAGGGTGTGAGAAAATACCTTATGGAAAATCCGGATGCAATCGATCCAAAGAAATATAATGCATCAGGGCGTGAAGAAGTGAAGCAGTATGTAATGTCAAAGATCAAAGTCTGCGGAAGTGTAGATAAGGCATAAGACTGAAGCGGGGAGAAGATTATGATTACTACGGTGACTATGAATGCTTCAATCGACAAGGCATATTTTATGGATCATACGATTGAAAATGGGACTGTCATGCGAGTTGCCAGATGCAGGAATTCAGCAGGTGGAAAAGGTCTGAATGTGGCCCGGGCGATTAAGCTGTGCGGGGAAAAAGTACAGGCAACAGGAATTACTGGTGGATTTAACGGACAGTATCTGGAATCCATGCTTGCCCGGGATGGGATTGCATATCATTTCGGACATATGGAAGGAGAAACGAGATGCTGTATCAATATTCTGGATGAAGGATATGGTTCTACGGAGTATCTGGAGCCAGGATCAGAGATTTCGGCAGAAGAAGAGGCAAGGTTTATAGAGCAATTGCCAGAGATTGTGAAAGACAGTGAGATCGTTACAATTTCCGGAAGTGTTCCATGCGGAATGGGAAAAGATATTTATGCCAAGATCATTACAAAGCTGAAAGAGGCTGGTAAAAAAGTTATTCTGGATACCAGTGGCGTTCTTTTACAGGAAGGAATGAAAGCAGCACCAACATTGGTGAAACCGAATCAGGATGAACTGGAACTGCTGTTTGATACTAAAATACACTCTATGGATGAAGTAATAAAATATGCAGTTGAAATTCATGAATCAGGAATTCCGTATGTGGCAGTTTCGCTGGGTGGAGAAGGAGCACTTCTTGTGTGTGAAGAAGGTATTTATCATGGAAAACCTCCCAAAATCCAGGTGGTAAATACCGTTGGCTGTGGTGATTCTATGGTTGGTGGCTTTGCAGTTGCTCTTAAGAGAAATTACAGGGCAGAAGAGGCATTGAGTTATGCTGTGGCAGTATCAGCAGCAAATGCACTTTCTCCAAATACGGGAGATTTTGATCCCGTAGAATATCAGAAGATATATGACAAAGTTGTTGTCGAAAAGCTAAGATAAGGATATACTTATCCGGGACTTTTTAAAGTCCCGGATAGTGCATCTTGAGCAAATAATATATACAAACACAAAAATATAAAAAATTTTAAAAATCTGCTTGCATTTTCCGGAAAATGTGGTATTATAGTTAGTGCATTACAG